>NZ_DATCVJ010000975.1:0-12188 GCF_036566945.1 Chitinophaga sp.
CTAAATCAGTATAATCCTGGTAAAGACAAAAAATCGCGCTAAGCATTACCCTTAATATGCGCTATAATTTTATCTGCATGCTCCCTTGAATTTTCAATGAACCATACATGTGTATTCATTCCGCCACAAACCACGCCTGCAAGGTATATACGCGGCATATTGGTTTCCATGGTGAGTGGATTATACACCGGCATTTTTATGTTGTCGTCAGATAAAGTGATCCCTGCTTTTTCCAGTAATGTAAAATTGGGTTGATAGCCAGTCATGGCAATCACAAAATCATTCGGAATAGTCACGGTGCCTTCGGGTGTCAGGATATCTACTTCGCGTTCGCGGATTGCCTGTATCGTAGAATAGAAATAGGCTTTGATAGACCCTTCTTTAATCCGGTTTTCAATATCCGGTTTTACCCAGTATTTTACGCGGGCGCCGATCTCGGATTGCTTAATGACCATGGTTACGCGGGCGCCTTTTCGGTATGTTTCCAATGCAGCATCCACCGCGGAATTCGCCGCTCCAACCACTACTACATCCTGTGTGGCGTAGAAGTGCGGATCTTTATAGTAGTGCCTTACTTTTGGCAAATCTTCACCTGGTACCTGTATGAGGTTGGGGATATCATAGAAGCCGGTGGCAATCACTACATGCCGTGCATGATAAGTGGTTTTGCTGGTGGTCACCGTATATTCGCCGGCGTTAGGTGTTACCTGTTCCACTTCTTCAAACAGCCTGATATTCAGTTCATGAGAGGTAGCTACTCTGCGATAGTATTCCAGTGCTTCCGGCCGGGTAGGCTTGGGATTGATGGATACAAAAGGTACATGCCCGATTTCCAGTCTTTCTGAAGTAGAAAAAAAGGTCATGTACAACGGGTAGTTATAGAGAGAATTTGTTACACAGCCTTTTTCTATGATAATATAGTTAAGTCCGGCTTTCTTGGCTTCCAGCGCGCAGGCGAGGCCAATGGGGCCACCACCTATAATCAACACATCAAACGCAGCGTTCATACAATCAGTTTTTTTTACAGTGCCGCCATATAATCCAGCAGGCGAAAGAGGATGTCATTATTTTGTGTCAGCAAATTTTCGTGCTGATGTATTTTTTCTTCGCTTTGAATAAAGGAGCCGCCGGCAGCGATGGTAGCGGCGCCAGCGTTCAGCATGTCCTGCAGACTTTCCGGTGTGAGTTCCATATGAAACTGTAAACCTATAACCCGATCGTTGTAAATAAATGCCTGGTGACTGCAGGCTGCTGAGGCAGCGAAGCGGGTAGCACCGGCGGGTACGTCGAAGGTGTCGCCGTGAAAATGAAAGGTGTTGAAATGTTGTGGCAGCACGGTTTGTAACGGGGCAGCTTTATCCTGAAAGCTGAGGTCCACCGGAAACCAGCCTATTTCTGTTTGCGTATGTGGGTACACGTTAGCATCCAGTGCGGCGGCTACCAATTGGGCGCCTAGGCATATGCCCAATACTTTTTTATTTTGCTGAATAGCCTCCCGGATGAGGGCTATTTCGTTGGGCATCCAGGGATATTGATCCTGTTCGTACACGCCCATAGGGCCTCCCATGATAATGAGCCATTCCGCATCCGCTAATGCAGCGGTATCTGTTTTTTCGTACCAGCGGGTATGGGTGAGGGTATGATTTCCTTTAGCCGCCCAGTCAGCAATGCAGCTTAATCCTTCAAAAGGAACGTGTTGAAAGTAATGAATATGCATATGCGGATTGGTAAAAAATGATTTACCGAAGATACGCCTGCTATTTCACTTCTGCTCTTATTACCCTGAAATATTCGTAGCCTTTCATGTGCTTACTCTTCTCGCCGAAGTACTGTGCACGGTAGTCGGCAGCGCCGCCATCGTAGCGAATGTTCATATCATGTGCTTCCAGATAGGCATGTAGTTCCGCCGGACACATACCAAAATCCCAGCCTTCGCCGGCACGGCGCAGCAACTTGTTTACCTTTTCAAATCCGTAGAATGATTTGGGATTTTCCAGTACCGCTTTTTCCACGTAGGTAAAGATGATCTGTGTGCCGGGATTAAATTGCCTGATATGATGAAAGATCGTTTCGCCTTGTTTGGCTTCCATATTGGACGTAAGTCCTTCCCAAAGAAATAATGTTTTGTAATGCTGCCGATAGAGCAACTGAGGAATCACTTCAGAAATCTGCTGGGTGTTCATATCCAGTTGTACATAGTCGATCGGGATGCCAGGTATACCTCCCAGTGAGGCCAGTAGCTTTGATTTGCGACGTTGCAGGGCCGGGTGATCCATTTCTACATAATGCAGTGGTACACCTACGTTCAGGCGATGTGCCCGCGTATCATAAGTAGCATGGAGGATAATCACCTGATTGATGCCTTCATTTCTGACCGCATCTATGATCATGTCGTCGATCAATTTTGTGCGGGCTATCGCGGCGGTGAAAGTACCCGGCCAGCGAAACTGGATACAGGCGGTGATAACATTCCTGAACAGGGAAATATTGCAGAAAACCAGTAATAGCTGGTAGAATTTTGACAGAAATACAGCCGCGAACGGATCATACAATAAACGTTCTTTTTCCGGTTTGGTACTTTCGATGGCACGGAATGCAGCCATATAGGTGCCCGATTTGGTGGCGGGAGACCGGCTCATGAATTACGTGTAATCATATTAGTTATTGGATAGCGTTACTGGTTATTTTGGTTGTGTCTTTCGAACTATCATCAAATATATGTAAAAATGAGAATTAGATTATCATGGGATTTTTCCCGGTGAGCTATACCAGGGAACAAATGGCTATCAGGGTAGCGATGCTGATTAATACCCACAGTACAACCCCTTGCAGCAAGGGTTTTCGTCCAATGCCCTGTAAGGAAGCTCTGCTGAGATGAGTACCTATCAGGAACAGGGTGAGGGATAAACCTGTTTTGGCGCTCTGCACCATAAAGGGGCCTGCCTGTTGAACCAACGGCACCCAGGTATTGAGCAGCATAGCGACCACAAAAATGCCGATGAACCAGGGGATTTTTATTTTGCCGGCATCTGTTTTAAAAAGCAGGGTGGTAATGAAAGCCACGGGGATAATCCAGAGTGCGCGGGATAATTTTACGGTGGTAGCTATTTGCAGGGCCTCGTCGCCGTATTTGTTGGCGGCGCCAATAACAGAGCTGGTATCGTGAATGGCGATGGCGCACCATAATCCGAATTGTTGTTGGGATAAATGCAGCAGGTGGCCTACTACCGGAAATATGAAGAGGGCCAGGGCATTGAGTAAAAAGATGATGCCCAGTGCTACGGAAATTTGCTTCTCGCCGGCCTTCATCACCGGTGCTATGGCCGCAATGGCGCTGCCGCCGCAGATGGCGGTACCACAGGAAATGAGGTGGGCTGTTTTTTTATCTACACCAAGCAGTTTACCCAATACGGCGCCGGTGAGCAGGGTGGCGGTGATGGCAGTGATGGTGAACAGAAAACCTTCGCTACCGGCTTTCAGGGCGCTGTGTACGTTCATGCCAAATCCCATTCCTATAATGGAGAGTTGCAGCAGCCAGTGCGTGATCCGTGGCGTGGCCACCGGGAATGGGTTCCCGGTAGTTTGGGCCAGGGCAAAGCCCAAGAGCAGGGCTACCGGCGGTTGTACGATGGGCAGCAAGGTAATGGCTGCTGTGGTGAGGAATATTACTTTAGGAGTGTTATCGGTTATCCAGGCGGCTCGAATCTTCTGTTGTTGCATACACGAACATTTGTAATGAAGCACAAAGTTCCGTATCAGCAGGGCCGAAGTCAAATGTTGATTGGTGATACCTGATAACCAAATGTTATGGCCTTAATCAACAGAGAGAATGAACTTGTTGAACTTGACGGCAAAATCTTCTTTCAGCATTTTATCGATGCCATTGAGGTAGTTTACAGTAAAGCCGCGTTGGAGGCGGCGGGAGCTGCTACCTTCCAGTTGTAGCGGACGGGAATGCAATACGCCGATGAGTTGTTTGCCCTGGAATACGAGGGCCAGGCGGTACAGGGGACTGGGATCGTCTATACCGCTTTCATAGTTGAAATACAGTACATAGGGCTTTAAGGCCGTTTCTTCCTCCAGCTTAAAATTGGCGATAAAGGGCTGCATATCATCGGTGCTGCGGCCTGCGTGTTGTTTGAGGTAGGACGTCAGCGAGTTTTCTATAATCGAGCCATTCCGGATATTTTTCTTTTCCGTATAGCCATTGATGGTAGCCCACATTTTTTCTCCATTGGTAGATACGGGTAGCTTCATATCCTTTTGTAAAACGCCTGCGGCCACGCCGTTTACTTTTATTTTGCGGCCTTTTGTGAAAAGGGGTTTGCTGAATTCTTCTTTTGTAATATCAAAATCCACGCTGACGGGGTACCAGTCTTTTTTGATGGGGGCACAACGAAGGGGGATATAATCCTGCAGGGAAACGATTGGTTCGCCACCAGGATTATTGTAAATGGTGGCGCCTCCGCTGATTCTTTCGCTGATGATGGGGGCAATAGCACCGGCTATTTTAGGGGTGGTGCTTTTTTTAGTGGTGCTATGGCTGCTGTTGGCGGCTGTAGCTTCTTCGTTATCGTATTTGCTTTTGGTTTTCAGATTGCACGATGCCAATAATACTGCCAATGCGAGGCAGGACAAATGTTTGTTGAGATGCATATGGTAAAATTACTGTTTAGTGGAGGAAGGGACTCCGGCTTCCACCCGTGTTGCATCCGCACAAAGATTGGGCCTAGAATTCAGCGTATATAACGGTATCGGCTATCTGAAGGCGATGAATTTGTTTCATGCTGGAAAACGGGTCGAGGGGCGACCAGTCCTGACTGGTGTAGAGCGCTATTTTTTTTCCACGTAATTGTTGCTCCAGCGTATTCAGGGTGATGCTGGTATTGGATTTACGGGAGATGTAATAAATTTTTGGGTCATCTTTCAGGTGAATCATGATACCGGGAGGACCATTTTTCAATTCCTGTACGATGCCGCTGGTGGGCACACAATTCTTTTTATTGGCCTTATGGGCAGACGGAATACCGGAAATGAGCAATACCAGTATTAAAGCGGCTACCAGCAACAATGCTGCAATGCCTTTTTTGTTGGCTTGTTTATTCATGATCGGTTGGCGTAAGTCAGGTTAGGTACAGTTATTTCTATTTATGAAATATAAAAATAAAAATGGAAGTATCAAAAGTAAATTATGGGCGGGGGAGTGCGTGGTGTTCGCAGTGGCCCCAAAAAAGAGGGTGTCTGTGAAGACACCCTGCTATATAAGATCTTATTTTTCCTTTTTTTCGTCGGTGTCGGTTTCTTCATCCCAATCGTCATTGTCGTCCCAGTCATCGTCTTCATCTTCCCAGCCTTCTTCTTCCTCTTCTTCAATCAGGAGGCTTTGTTCGGACCCGGGTTCTATGTCGTTGTCACGCCAGTAGGCAACAATTTCATCTGCTTTCTTTTGCACGGGGGCAAAGTCGCTGATGTTGTTGCCGTCAAATGCTATTTCCACATCGGGCATTCCTTTGATGGTATTAAAGCAGTCCTGCAGCAGGGAGATGTTCACCGGTGCATTGCGTAGCGCGCTGTAAGACAGTCTGATGGCATCGAAAGGTCCGCTGTTGTGAAATACTTCTTCCCCGTTGAGCATGGGAAAAAGCCATACCAGCACGTCATCACCGGTATCTTCGCTATTAAGGATACCAAAGAAATCGTCGAGTTGTTCAAAACCCAACGGCGCCAGTTGTGCAAAAAATTTGTTCCTGGGCGGAAATTTAGGATGCTCTTCTCCTGTAATTAAGAATAATTCACCGAATCTTGGCTTCTCTTTGGCAAACCTAAAGTCAATGAGGATATCGTTTTCCATTGATGGCTATTCTGTTTTCTACTGTAATTTAATAGTTTAATTGGAAGGCGGTAAAAAAAAATTCTACTGGATAACGGTTGCGGCAATTCTCCGGTAGGCATGCAGGTACTTATTAAGGCGGGCTATATCCTGTTCCTTCACGTTTGTCATTCGTTTGATATCCATGTTATCTGTCAGGTCATTCAGTTTGACCATACAGGCGAGACGATTCTGGAGGGTCCGGTCTATAAAGTGGTCGTAGTCTTCGTCTTCTTCCAGTTTAGTTACACAGTAAAGGGCTGCCAGCAGGTGTGGCGCCAGTCCTTCCTGTTCCAGTGCTTCAAAGGTCCAGTCGGTGTCTTCCACTACATCATGTAATGCACCTACTATTTTTTCGTCCTCGGTGCGGCCCAGTTGCATTACCCGGAATACATGCCCTATATAAGGCTGTCCGTATTTGTCTACCTGGTTTTTATGGGCCTCCGTGGCTATTTCAATTGCTCTGCTCAGATTCATATTAAAAAATTCGCGAATGTTGTCTTTGTCCAGGATTATACTGATTTTGATGATTTTGTTTGATGATTTTTGATTTTAAAGGATATCAGCAAATAATTAACTGTTATCTTCTTTCATCTTCCAAAATAAAATCATCAAAATCATCAAAATCAGTATAATCCTGAGTAAGACAAAATTCGCGAAAAAAATCTATACTACATGAAATGATAGCGTACGAATGCTTCCATGGCGGCGTATTTCTGTAAGCCTAACCGGTCGTAGAGATCAGCGGTGTTAGCGTTACGGTCTTCCGCACGTTGCCAGAATTCACGCAGATCGGTACCCTGGAAAGGCACCACATCTTTCTGACTCTGGTGGATGAAGATACCGAGGCGTTTCTGCATTACCTGGTCAGGACTCATCGGAACAGCCATTTCAATTTCATGGATTTCCCATTCCTGCCATGCACCTTTGTACAGCCATACCCAGCAATCTTTCGCCCAGTCTTCTGACTTTACGATGTCCAGTGCAGCAAAAATAATGTCCAGGCATACCTTGTGTGTACCATGTGGATCTGCGAGGTCACCTGCGCAGAAGATCTGCTGAGGTTTCAGTTCGCGGAGCAGTGCTACTGTCAGGGCTACATCTTCAGGACCCATTGGTTTCTTTTCCACCAGACCGGTTTCATAGAAAGGCAGGTTCATGAAGTGCGCATTGTCTTCCACGCCAACGTAGCGGCAGGTAGCTTTTGCTTCGCAACGGCGGATCAGCCCTTTAATGGCGCGGATTTCCGGTGTATCTTTCTGGCTTGGCTTCTTGGTACGGATAAAAGCTTTGGCTTCATCCAGGATCAGGGAACTTTTGCTCTTATCAATGTCGAACATACCTTCAAATCCTACTGCGAAGTCGATGAAGCGCAACAGGAATTCGTCTGTAACGGCGATGTTACCGGAAGTCTGGTAAGCTACGTGTACATCATGACCTTGTTCGTGCAGGCGGATGAAAGTACCACCCATGGAGATGATATCGTCATCAGGATGCGGAGAGAAGATCAGTGCACGCTTTTTAGCAGGCTCTGAACGTTCCGGATGATTTGGTAACTGCGGACCAGGTTTACCACCAGGCCAGCCGGTAATGGTATCGCGGATGGCGTTAAATTCTTCAATATTGAGCTCATAGGCAGAACCATATTGTACGATCAGGTCGTTCAAACCATTTTCGTTATAGTCCTTATCTGTGAGCATGAGGATAGGCTTATTCAGCTTCAGTGCCAGGCTGGTCACCGCTTTGCGGATCAGGCCGGGTGTCCATTCGCAGTCGCCGGTGAGCCATGGTTCATTGAAGCGGGTCAGTTCCGCAGCTGCCTGTTCATCGATGATGAATTTGCAGTTAGGATGCTGTTGCAACAGGGAAGCAGGTACCTGATCGGTACTGTGACCTTCTACAGAGCGACGTACTATTTTGGATTTGTGAGAACCCCAGGCCATCAGCAAAATGCGTTTTGCCTTGAAGATGCTGCTAAGACCCATAGTGATCGCTAAACGAGGCACCTGGCTCATATTAGGGAACTCGTAGGCATTGGCCAAACGGGTGCTGTTGTCCAATGTAACGAGGCGGGTGTGTGAATTCATATTCGCACCTGGCTCGTTGAAGCCAATATGGCCGTTGTTACCAATACCCAATACCTGGATATCAATACCACCTAACGATTCAATGCGTTTGTCGTATGCTTCACAATATTTTTTGATCTGATCTTTCGGAATCGTGCCATCCGGAACAAAGAATTGTCCTTCCGGAATATCGATGTGATTGAACAGGTGCTCTTTCATAAAGCGGTTATAGCTCTGTAAAGCATCCGGTTCTATCGGATAGTATTCGTCCAGGTTAAAGGTGATTACATTTTTGAAGCTCAACCCTTCTTCTTTGTGCAAACGTACCAGTTCTGCATAGAGATATTTAGGCGTGGATCCAGTGGCCAGTCCTAAGATACATTTTTGACCGGCAGCCTGTCTTTCGCGGATTAACGCGGCAATTTCCTGCGCCACTGCTTTGGAACCCTCTTTGGCAGAAGGATGTATTTCCACAGCAATTTGTTCAAAGCTGTCGATCAGTTCGATTTCCTGATGATTAATCGTCATTTGTAAACGTTTTTGATTAGATGCGGTTTAAAAACGAGCCGGAAAATTAAAGAATTTACTGCTAATGCGCGTTATTATTTAGCAATATTTAAATTATATTTCTTTAGCTTGTAGTGAACCAATTAATATTTGATCTCGTTAATATGTTTAGCATACAGCGGCTGAAGGCCGTATTACATATTTTGGTGTAGGAGTCATAAGATGAAAACCGTTCGCAATTGCGCGAACGGTTTTCTGATTTTTATTCTATTATGAACTCATCAGCAAACAACCATGCGGGATTGCCTGCTCCTGCTGGCGCACCGGCAGGGATCTTACCAAAGTTCTGCATCTGCACTTTTACAAAACGACCACGCACCTGTTGCAGTTTGCCACGTACTTTGTTAATGCCTTCCTGCGCAAAGGCAGTTTGTTTGTACACTTCTTTATAGATTTTACCATCATCAGATACAGAAAATACCACTTGTTTGGGTGGATAGATCCAGTCTCCTTTTGCGTTGATGGTATTGATACCTACCTGTTGAATATCCTGGATACTATCCAGTGCTACTACTGCTTCCATATTGACGCCTTTAAAACCAAACCATTCGCCATCGTTATAGGAAGCATTGCCCACCACACCATTTACCAATGTAAAGGTGCTGGCAGGGCTATGACTTTTATCTGCCGCATTGGTCAGTGTTACTTTTTTAGCCATTCCCTTGTGAAAAATGAATGTCTGGCTAAATTCGTTGCCAAACGGTTTGCCATCTGCAAATGCCTGCGCGCGGATGGTACCGGCATGGCTGATTTGTACCGGCTGCGTATAAGGAGTCGCCTGAGGGGTAGGAGCAGTACTATCGGAAGTGAAAAATATTTTTCCACCATCCAGCTTGCAGCCTAATTCTACCTGTACGCCACCTTTACCATTATCTGTTACGGCACCGGTTACTGCAAATACATGTTTGGCGTAGTTTACTTTTTTCAGGTCCAAACGTTTTACATGTACTTTCAGTCTGTCAATGAAGTTGTCGTAATTACGTTTGTCTTTTGGAGACCACAGTACTTCTGCTAAGGCAGATGCCCGCGGATATACCATGTACTCCATGTAATCATTGTTGCCGATATACTCTGACCAGAGGTTGGCTTGTGCACCCTTGATATATTTCGCCTGATCGCTGTTCAGTTCAGCAGGTACCGGCTCATAGGAATACACTTTATTTACCGGCAGGAATCCACCGATAGCCAGTGGTTCGTTAGGGCTTTTGGATTGGTAGTGATCGAAGTAGCAGAATTCGCCTGGCGTCATGATCACATCATGTTTCTGCTGGGCAGCAGTGATACCGCCTTCGATGCCTCTCCAGCTCATCACGGTAGCATTAGGCGCCAAACCACCTTCCAGGATTTCATCCCAGCCAATGATCTGACGGCCTTTGCTGTTCAGGTATTTCTCCATGCGTTGGATGAAATAGCTTTGCAGTGCATGCTCATCTTTCAGTCCTTCTTTTTTCATGCGTGCCTGGCATTTAGGACATTTCTCCCAGCGTACTTTGGGGCATTCGTCGCCACCAATGTGAATGTATTTGCTGGGGAACAGCGGTAATACTTCATCCAGTACATCCTGTAAGAAAAGAAAAACGCTGTCGTTGCCTGCGCAAAATACATCATCATATACGCCCCAATGGGTGCCTGTTTCGTATGGTCCGCCGGTGCAACCCAGGTTAGGAAATGCTGCCAGTGCGGCAAGTGCGTGACCTGGCATTTCAATTTCAGGAATAACGGTTACAAAATGATCAGCAGCATACTGCACCACTTCTTTTACCTGTTCCTGTGTATAATAGCCACCATAAGGTTTACCATCGTATTTGTTGTCGTCGTAACGACCCGCCATGGTTTCCTTTCTTTTGGAGGCGATTTCCTGCAGACGTGGATATTTTTTTATTTCAATACGCCAGCCCTGATCATCTGTAAGATGCCAGTGAAAGGTATTCATCTTATGCATCGCCAGCAGGTCGATGTACTTCTTCACAAAATCTACAGAAAAGAAATGACGGCATGCATCGAGGTGCAGCCCGCGATAAGCGAAGCGCGGCGCATCGGTGATGCTTACACCGGGAATATACATGGCATGTGCTTTTTCTACGGGCAGCAACTGGATCAGCGTCTGTACACCATAGAAAGTACCGGCGCTGCTGTTACCGTTGATGGTCACATTATTGTGATCAGCATTCAGCGTATATCCTTCTACGTTAGTAGTGTCGTTGCCGGTATGCAAGAGGATGGCATTCTTGTCGCCCTGATCTTTTATATCCAGTTCATAGCCGGTCAGTTCTTTCAGCCACGCATTAAATAAGGCGGCTGTTTTTTTGTCGCTTTCGTTGTTGGCAACGATGACGGTTTGCTTATCCAGCAAAAAAGAATCTGATTTTTCGCTGATGCTGGCCGGCATAGGAATGATGCTCACCTTGCCTTTGGGAGCAGTGGTCTGTTGAGTGCCGGAACAACTCCACAGTCCTGCTGCTGCTGTAAGCATACACAGGTGAAATACTCTTTTCATTGTCATAGTTTTAGATTGTTTTTTATTGTTTGGCAGAAAGCAAAAAGCAGAAAGCAAAAAGCTATTGTAGCGGAGATATAAGAGAATATCAGCTAAAAGTGTCCGCTATGATAGCTTTTTGCTTTTTGCTTTCCGCTTTTTGCTCATTTCAATTCCAGTTCACAAAGTACCGGCCGGTGATCGGATGCGACCGTTTCTTCGATGATACGTGCGCCGGTGATGGTCCATTTGTGTTTGGGAGTTACCATGATATAATCAATTTTTATCCGGGGGGAATCAGAAGGGAAGGTAGGTCCCATCTGGCTGGTAGCATCGGTAAATACATGTTTGAGTACCGTGATTTCCTTTGAAGCAGGGAGGGCGTTGAAGTCGCCCGCCAGGATCGTGGGAATACCTGTTTCCCGGAAATAGTCTGCCAGTGCATTCGCCTGTGCTACCCGGTCGGTGGCTTGTTTGCCGGCATCCAGGTGTGTGGTCACGAATCGGAGGCTGCTATCTCCTGGTAATTTTATAGTAACAATGCCTGCTGCTCTCGGCTCATTTCCCTTGGTGGAAGGTAATGGCATCGTTGTACCGTTTTCGATGGGGTAGCGGGAAAGAATGCCGGTGCCGTAGCCACCACCACCCAAATCCAGGGCTTTAACGAAATAGGTATACATGCCTGTAATGGAAGCCAGTACTTTTAACTGATCCGTCTGGCCGGTGCGGTCAGTCGCACTATCCACCTCTTGTAGTGCTACCAGGTCAGGGTTGGTCGCCAATATCACATTGGCAATTCCTTGCAGGTCCAGTACTTGTTTCATGTTTTCCCCATGGTGAATGTTGTAGGTCAGCACCTTTACTTTCTGTGTTTGTGCAAAGAGTGTCATACCTGTAAAACATACGGCGGTAATTAACAGCATTTTTTTCATAGCATCATTATTTAGGGATTTGCAGATGCCGGAATGTAATATTTTGTCGGAGAAGCGCAGTCGTCAATGGTAATATCAAATGGTTATCATTTCTTCCTGCCATCTCTTCATTCCGGCATCGCAAAATCATTTAAACGCGTCTTTTACGGGTCTTCCGATCCACACCTGTGGTGTTTTTAATCCGAAGATCCATGCAAGGGTCGCAGCGGTATCGTACGTCATTACGCTGCTTTTAATTTCTTTATTTTTTGCGATACCCGGGCCACGGATAATCCAGG
>NZ_DATCVJ010000976.1:0-3333 GCF_036566945.1 Chitinophaga sp.
GAACACTCAAATGGCTAGTAAAGCCGATCTGGCAGAGGTTAAATCTGAATTAAAAAGCCACTATGGCTGGCTTACGGTGGTTCAGTATATTATCCTTGTGGGCACCTTATTTAGCCTCATAAGATTCGCTATTCCGAGATAGCCCCCTTCCTTCGTGTATTTCCACTCCAGCACCCGTATGTACCGCACCATTCCTGTATAAAGCTTCCATCTTTTTCTTCCCCTAGAACTTAAAGTTATATGTGACCGATGGTATGATCGGAAACAACGATACCTGCTTCGCACTCACTGTCAACGTACCATTCAGCGCACTTCCTGTTTGATCGAAATAAATAAAGTAAGGATTTTTACGGCTGTATACATTATAAATAGAAAACGCCCAGCTGCTTTTGATGCGCCTGTTGGGTTTCTTAGGCGTTGGCGTATAAATAGCAGATAAGTCCAGCCGGTGATAGGCCTCCAGCCGGTAGGAATTGATACTACCATAACCCTGTACCAGCGTGGTTTCCATAAAATAGAAAGTTTCTGGCAAAGTAGTGGTGTTGCCGCTGCCGTAAATGAATATGCCCGAAAAACTCCAGTGCTTATTGAGGTCATAAGTACCCACCAGCGACAGATCATGGCGACGATCGTACTTGGCAGGATAACGTTTCCCATCGTTTAAGGCCGGGAACTGACGCCAGGTCCAGGCCAGCGTGTAACCCACCCAACCGGTAAATCGTCCTCTCTTTTTATTCACGAATAATTCCAGTCCATAAGCCTCTCCCTTGCCAAATACAAAATCTTTTTCGGGATCATCGAGTGTAGGCGTATATCCTTCCCGGTACTCGATCTGATGCTGCATATCCTTGTAATATACTTCTGCAGAAGCTTCGTACACGTTGTCCTTAAAATTACGGAAGTACCCGACCGTGTATTGCCAGGACAGTTGTGGTTGCACCAGGTAAGTGCTGGGCACCCATACATCAGTAGGCAGCGTGGTACCTGCATTGGATACCAGGTGAATGAACTGGTAATTACGCGTCACGGCCGCTTTTATGGAATTCTTATCATTCCAGGACCAACGCAGAATGACCCTGGGTTCCAGGCCACCATAGCGGATAACTGGTTGCCAGCGGCGATATACCACACTATCAATTCTGTTTCCGGCAGCATCACGGTCATAACGGGTATAAGGCCCTATTTGCATAAAGCCGCTGTAACGCACGCCTGCATTCAGTTGCAGATGGGGAGATATTTCCCAGTCATCCATCAGGTACAACGCAACTTCATGGGCGTATTTCTTAAACGCATTTTCCGGTGAAAAGGTAGTACTGTCCTGGTTCCCTGAAATAGTAGACGGAGTGAAGGTGTGATAGATATAGTTCCCCCCGAATTTGATGTGATGGTTTACGTGGGCGTAATAATCGAAATCTGTTTTTATGTTGCCATCGCTGATACCAGAAGAAAGCCGGATATCAAAATTGTTCTGTAAGGCGCTAAACTGAAATTTGTAATCGTTATAGATCAGGGAGGTATTGGCAAATAATTTTTTATTGAACACATGGTTCCATCTTAAAGTGGCCGTGGTATTGCCCCATGGAATTTTTACGTCAAAGGACCGGTCGTTATTATTGAAGCTGAAGACATCCTTTCCGATGTAGCCGCTGAGGTAAACACGATCCTTGTCTGAAAAAATGTAATTCATTTTTACATTCAGGTCATAGAAGTAATAACCCGAACCCCTATACGCAGTATTATTAATAAATGGTCTTGTGATCAGGTCAATATACGTCCGTCTGCCGCTTACGATAAACGAGGCTTTGTCTTTTTTGAGTGGCCCCTGGAAAGAGAGGCGGGAAGAGATCAGTCCTATTCCGCCTTCTCCCTGAAAATTTTTATTATTCCCTTCTTTCATGGAAATATCCACTACGGAAGACAACCGGCCTCCGTAGTTAGCGGGCATGCCGCCTTTGATCAGGGTGGTATTGCGGATGGCATCTGCATTAAAAACGGAAAAAAAACCAAACAGATGGCCGGTATTATATACCGGGGCTTCGTCGAGTAATATGAGGTTCTGATCCGGGCCGCCGCCACGTACGTAAAAACCGGCGTTACCTTCACCAGCGGCCTGTACGCCGGGCATTAGCTGCAGGGCTTTCAGTACGTCCACCTCTCCCATCAGGGCCGGCAGTTTCTTTATTTGTACGGTAGACAACTCCGCCCTGCCCATATCTGTGCTTTTGACATTGGCATCTTTCCTTTTGTCTGATATCACCACCTCTTTTGCCTGATAAGAACGTGGATACAACTCCAGGTTCTGGTTAATATTTTCATTCAGCGAAAGGGCGATGGCTTTTGATTCAAATCCAAGGAAAGAGTAGAGCAGGATGTAATTTCCGGCGGGCAGTGTAATGGAATAAAATCCGTAGTTGTTGGTGTGGACCCCGTTGGTAGAATGTAAAACCTGTATGGTGGCTCCCGGAAGAGATTCTCCGTTGGTACTGTCTTTTATAAAGCCACTTACGGTATATTGCTGTCCCCGAACCTCTTTGAAGGAACAAAGCAAAAAGAGGACTAAGAGAAAGGGACCATACCGTGTGAACATACCATTAAATCATGAACAGCGAAAAAGTAATGGTAATTTACGATTTACTGTTCACGATTCAACAAGAAGTTATTTATAAATTAAAGTATCCCTGGTTTCCCCGCAGGACAGCATCTTATGGCCGAAGTAAGGATTCTGGATTCCCGGCTTGTCGCTGAGCCAATAGGCGCCTTTATCGTCAAATGCCATCGGGCAGTACTGGTGATAGATCGTATGCCCTTTTAAGCCGGTATTCTTAACAAGATCAAATAGCATATCTGACACCATCTGAAAAGAGGCACGTTTGCCTTCCAATCCTGTTTCTCCTTCAAAACCGGCCAGTTCTGCGCTGATGCTGCCGGTAATACCGGTGATATTGGCGAGATGACTGCTATCCATTTGTAACAGGGTAACCGGCAAACTATCGATATGTTGCTTAAGTACAGCGGCTACCACATTGGCGGCAGTGCTATCGGCCTTTACCAGCTCGTCGGACAATTGATAATACGAAGAAAGACTGCTCCTCAGCGAATCATAAAATACCTGGCTGTATGGCGCCTGTAAAGCCGCTGAGCCGGCGGTGGACTGCTGCGCTTCTTTAGGAGCTTCGGAATGACACCCAAACAGGGCTGTTGCCAGTACCACTAATCCAACGGGAACGCATACTTTAAAATTCATAATTTTGTGCTTTAAAGCAAAACTAAATAAATACCGCGGATTTTGTCTTTGTTCAGGATTATACTGATTATGATGATTTACAAGATTTT
>NZ_DATCVJ010000977.1:0-12324 GCF_036566945.1 Chitinophaga sp.
CGCACCGGAAGGTGCAGGAGGTCTTCCATTAGGATTGGCATTTACACAATATCTTGTTTGTGAAAACAAAAAGGAGCATGATGCCTGTGGGCAATGTGCTGCCTGTACAAAAGCCTCCCAGTTTGTTCATCCGGACATTCATTACTCTTACCCGGTTATTCCGCGCAAGTCGGGTGACAAGCCTGTCAGCACAGATTATATCAGTGAATGGCGTGAATTTGTGGTCACCCATCCCTATGGTAATGCGTATGACTGGTTGCAGTTTATAGGTGCCGAGAACAAACAAGGGAATATTACAGCTACTGAATGTCAGGATATTATCCACAAATTAAACCTGAAAAGCTTTGAAAGTGGATATAAGATCCTGGTGATGTGGATGCCGGAATACCTGGGGAATGAAGGGAACCGGCTGTTAAAACTCATTGAAGAGCCGCCTAAAAACACGCTCTTTATCCTGATAGCCGAAAACCAGGAGCAAATATTAGCGACCATCTTATCAAGAACACATCTTATTAAAATAAATCCGTTGGAAAAAACGGATATGATCACTGCATTGGAAGTGAAGAGCAAAGTACCTGCCGCCAGGGCACAACAAATTGCGACCCTTACCGCAGGTAATTACCGGGAGGCATTGTATCTGTTGCAGCATTCTGAGGACGACTATCACGAATTACTCCGCAGCTGGCTCAATCATTTGTTTACAGGTAACCGCGTAGCCTTACAGGAATGGATAGAAGGTATCTCCAGCGCCAAAACCGGCCGGGAAAACCAGAAACAGTTTCTTCGGTACTTCATTAACCTGCTGGAGCATACCCTCCGGCTGCAGTACCTGGACAAAAGCCTGCTGGCCTTTTCAACCGAGGAGATGGACTTTGCTGCCAAGCTGGCAAAATTGGCCAACCTGGACCAGATGCAGGAAATAGCGGCGGAGTTGAACAACGCCAGCTACTATATTGAACGGAATGCCAATGGAAAGATGTTATTTCATGCCCTGTCCATCAAGCTCCAATATATATTCAAAAAGAAACCTTTACCGGTTATGTAATAACCATGGGCCCCCGGAAGGGCTTATCCCCTGCTTTTCCCTATCTTTGTTGCTTCCGGCCTTTTGTTTTTCTGAAAGGAAAAACGTATTTTGAAGAACTGGAATAACCTGAAATGCTTATTTATAAAATTTAAACTAATTAATAATATGGCTTGTGCCGGATGTGGTACGGGTGTGGATGGGAAGCCGTCAGGATGCAAGAGTAATGGAGGATGCAGCACAGGAGGTTGTAACAGACTGAATGTATTTGATTGGCTATCCAATATTCCCCTTGGTGATAGCTTAGCACCATTTGACATTATAGAAGTAAGTTTTAACAACGGCAGCCGCAAAGACTTTTTCCGCAACGTCACCAAACAGCTCCTGGATAAGGGAGAAATGGTAACAGTGGAAGGTGTTAGCGGATTTGATGTTGGCACAGTGAGCCTGACGGGCGAACTGGTAAAACTACAGATGAAGAAGCGACGCGCGGAAGACACACCCGAAGTAAAAAAAGTTCTACGCCGTTCAACTAACGACGACCTGCAGCGAATGAATGACAACAAGTCACGCGAGAAAGAGGCCCTTATTAAATCAAGAGCACTTGCCCGTAACCTTGGACTTGAAATGAAACTCGCGGAAGTGGAAATACAGGCCGATGGCCGAAAAGCCACTTTCTTCTACACAGCAGATGATCGCGTTGATTTTAGAGAATTAATTAAAGTATATGCCTCTGAATTCAGGGCCAAGGTGGAGATGCGTCAGATAGGCGCCCGCCAGGAAGCCGGAAAAGTAGGTGGCATCGGCAGCTGCGGCCGGGAGCTCTGTTGCTCCACGTGGTTGTCTGATTTCAAAAGCGTAAATACTACCGCTGCCCGTTACCAGAACCTGTCTATCAACCAGGCGAAATTATCCGGACAGTGCGGTCGTTTGAAATGCTGTCTTAACTACGAGCTGGATACCTACCTAGATGCGTTGAAGGACTTTCCTGACGATGCTGACAACATCGAAACTGCCGGTGGGGTTGCCCATCTGCAGAAAAGGGATATCTTCAAAAGCCTCATGTGGTATTCTTATGAAGGCAGTAACAAACAATACCCGCTTACTATTTCCAGGGCCAAAGAAATACGCCAGCTGAACAAGCAGGGTATTAAACCGGAAGACCTGAAACCAGTAGAAGTAGTGACAGCCAAACCTAAAGAGGCGGATCTCGGATACGCAGATGTGGTAGGACTGATCAGTCTGAAATCTCTCGAAAAAACTGCTCAAAAGCGGAAACAGAAAGACAAAGACAAGCAAAAACAACAAAAAACAGGCGAGCAAAGACAAGCCCAGGGCCCCGGTCAGCCAAGAACGGAGCAGGCGCCTAAACCAGCTCAAAGACCTGATAACCGTCAGCAGCAGGATCGCAGACCTAAACAGGAAAACCGTCCGCCGCAACAACAACGGTCTCAAGGTGGAGGCCAGCCTAAACAGGGACGTGAACAACAACCCCGTTCAGAACAGCAGCCCCGCCCGGAACAACAACCACGGCAACAAGGTCAAAGGCAACAACAAGGCCCAAGACAACAGGGGCCAAAACAAGCAGGGCAACAACCTGATCAACCAGGCCAACAGCCCGAACAAGGCGGACAACAAGGATCCGCACCCAGAAACGACAGACGCCCACCAAGGCATAAACACCGGTCTGGTAATCCAAACAAAAACAACAACAATCCTGAAAAGGACAACAAATAATGAACTAGCTTTTAGCCTTTAGCTATTAGCTTTTAGCAAAAATGCAGCGGAGATATAGGCAAGTGATCATCACTATACTTATATCTCCGCTGCATTTTTGCTAAAAGCTAATAGCTAAAGGCCAAGTGCTAAAAATAAAAGGCCGCCCAGACGAGGCAGCCTTTGTTAACAATTGGTTTTTGCTTATGAGAAAATTTTTAATAATCGTTGTTATCTCTTCACAAAATCAACCACACAGCTGCCTCTACTGCTTTCTTACACGAACCTACGCTTCATTTTCAAACAGTAACTTATAATAATTCATGTTGGTAGCTTCGTCGAACCCGCGCTCAATCATCTCGCGGTTGCCGTGAATGTACACATGAAAATTCTTATCCAGTTTCAATATACTCTTAAATACTTTCTGCTGTTTCTTTACAGCAGGTGCAGATATTTCAAATTCGTCAGGGATATCTTGCTGAAAATGATTCGCATATTCATTTCTGTATTCTTTAAAAGAAGCTATCGCATCGGGATGCCCCAGTACTTCTTTTGCGAAATCATCCAGCTGGAATTGCTCTTTTTCCTTGAAATAGGCGGCTGATTTATTTAACAGGTCTACCTGATCTACCCTATCCATCTCATACTCTGTTGGTAGTTTGTTGTGTATAAATTGCTTACACATGTCCACCGCTGTTTCCGTCTGATGGTAACTATCTTCCCGTCGCTGAACCTGTAGAAAAGCATCTTTCCAGTATACAGCCTCACTTTGTTTGCTGTTACTATCTATAATGCTCACCTTAAAGCCTTCTGATTCTTCGGTATTAAAAACCAGGCAACCTTTGTCCAGCTTATTGATATTTATACCATCCTCATAATTTACCTGGTAATTTTCATCTGCCAGGAACACTTTCAAATAGGTATCGCGGTTCTCTGACTTGAAAATGCCAATCGCCTCCACTTCTTCACCATCTACCTGGCACTTGCTAAAGTAGGCTATATATAGCTCTCCCCCTTTAATTTTAGGATGGGTGGAATGTTTATATAGATGCCTGGCAATATTAACCGACTGCTCCTGGAATTCATTTTGGTCAGTAAATATACGGCGACAATATTGAAATATTTCATTCAATTGTATATCTGCGTCATGACGGAACCGAAAATACTCGGCTGCGTTGGCAAAAGGTTGAATAAAATAGGTAACCAATAACTGGCTGATCGTTTCATCCTCCAGCTGCAAAGGCGCCTTGGAACAAAGCAAAGCCTCGTCATTAGAGGAATTCCCTACCTTATGTATCGTCAGGTGCGCCAAATCTTTAAACTCCGAAACATGGATCATGGGCGCAAAATTAATAAATTAGTCGACAGGCCGCGGAACCAATTCTGCCGACCATTAATTCTTGATAATTTCATTACACAGGCACTCTCCCGGATGAATACACGAAAAATCCGGAACAGTTCCTTAATTTAAAGTTTCAAAACAAGATGAACATGAGAAAACAGATATGCCTGATGGCGATGATGACTGGCTGGGGCCTCCCAATGATGGCACAACAAGCCACCCCTGACAGACCCTTATATGAAGCCCGTGACCTGACCGCAGAAAACATGTTTTCCGTGAACATAGAAGGACCCAACTTTGACAAAGCCGGCAATTTCTATGTCGTAAATTTTAAACAGGATGGTACTGTAGGAAAAATAAATACCCACACCGGCGCCGGCGAAGTATTTGTAACCCTGCCCGATAGCAGCATTGCCAACGGTATTCATTTCAATAGCAAAGGCGCCATGTTCCTGCCGGACTTCATCAAACACAATGTGCTTACTATAGATCTGAAAACAAAAAAGGTAAGCGTGTATGTCCATTCCGATAAATTCAATCAGCCTAATGATCTCTGTATCAACCGCAAAGACCAGATCTTTGTTTCTGATCCCAAATGGGCCAATAACACCGGACAACTCTGGCGCATAGACGCCAACCGCTCCCCCGTTTTGCTGGAAGCCAATATGGGTACCACCAACGGAATAGAACTAAGTCCGGACGAAAAAACACTGTACGTAAATGAAAGCGTGCAACGTAAAATCTGGAAATACGAGGTGGACAAAGCGGGCAACATCTCCCATAAAACCTTATTCGCTACCTTCCCCGACTTTGGGTTTGATGGCATGAAATGCGATAAAGCCGGCAATCTTTATATAGCCCGCTGGGGGAAAGGCGTCATCGCCGTGATGTCTCCTCAAGGCACGTTAATCCGTGAAGTACCATTGAAAGGCAAACAATGCAGTAACCTTGTTTTCGGGGATAAAGACGGAAAAACGGTGTATGTAACCCTGCAGGACAGGAAATGTGTGGAAACGTTCAGGGTAGCGATTGCGGGAAGGAAATTTTAGCGGTGCGCGCCTTCGGCGCTTTTTGTCTTTTTCAGGATTATACTGATTAAGATGATTTTCAGGATTTTCCTGCCTTTTGCTTGTAATATTTGGGGGAGATATAAGCGATTAAAATTCGCTTACATCTCCCCCAATTTTTTATAAAACCCAAAAGTAAAAATCCTGAAAATCATCTTAATCAGTATAATCCTGAAAAAGACAAGTGCCGAAGGCACTCCCCTCCGCTAGCGGATAATCAACAACCATCCTTTGTTCTTAGATACCGGGATGCTGGCGTCTTTTCCAAACACTTGTCCCTGCTGGAAATTACGTATATCCGGCGCCGTTATTACCGCCCTGGCAGGATCTAATCCCAATGCTTTCCAGTCGATAGTCAATTTGATTGTGGTATCTTCTGATGCCCAGCTGGCAAGGGATACCAGCACTGCTCCATCTTTTTTATAAATAGTAGCCGGCACCAATGGATTGCTGGTTTTAACAGGATTGTTTTCCACCCAGTAACCAATCATTTTTGTACCCTGCATACCAAAATCATCCCATACTTTCCAGATAGGACGTGGATCTGAATTCTCTGTCCATGGCATACGATTCGTCATACCATACACCATACCACGCCATTGGTTTCCGCCATCCTGCAGCATTTCGCCCATCAGGCCAAATGGAATACCACTGACTTCTGTAAGGAAGAAGTCGGGATTGTTTTTTTCATAGTCGAAATACTCACCGAACCAAAGCCTGTTCAGGTAAGGGAAATTTTCCATGTAGAGTACTGCACTGTTAATAAAACCATCTGATTTATTATACTGATTGGCAGAGTGCAGATCAATGATACCCGGATGATTATCCTTGGTGAGCACACGTTTCACGCGTTTCATCGTTACCCGGTCAAAGGCCACATCATCGAGGTAGATACCATCTATACCTACGTTTTGTACCAGCCAGTTCATGCCTTCTACATAATAGTTATGCCAGCGGTTCATACCACTGTTGATAATAGCAGCATCCTTGAATTCAGGTACAAACCAGGCCGCGATATAGTCTTTTGCTACGTGTTCCTGCAGCCAGGAGAAGCCACCACCTTTACCGGGGCTGTACACTTCGTGTCCGAGACTGCGCAGCGGGAATGTTTCCCAGGCATGGTTAGACAGCTCTCTTACGGTATTATAGATCTTTACTTTCAGCCCTTTGCTATGTGCGTCATCAATATAGTCCTTCATCTTTTTCCATTCAATGAACGGATAGTTGATCCAGGGATTGATATCGTTGCCATGGTGGATATTCACCACAGTTGCACCGGTAGCCTTGATGCTGTCGAGGTTATTATACTTGTGATAGAAACGGGTAGACCACTGAAAATCGGTGTTGATGGTGTGGAACGGCGTAATGATGAGGTGGAAGTTATAATACAATACCTCTCCTTTATGCAACGTTCTTTCGCCACTGTAGCTGTTTACCAGGATGGCCTTTCCTTTTTCGCCGATGGTGATACCACCTTTATCGCCGTTACCCCAGGAAGTGGGCAACAATAAAGGCTTTTGCAGGTAGAAGTTTGTATTCAACGGGCGTACGTAATTTTCATCACGGAGATTGAATTGTATCCCTGCGTTAACGTCTCCTATCCAGGCGCCGTCCTGATTTTTATTTTTCACGTCCCATTTCCAATCTATTTTTTCCGGACGTAGTCCACCTTTCTGATTCAGGCCCATCATGTATTTGGCGGCGCCTTTATCAAATGGCAGGTGCATGGTAATTTCCTTCAGGGATATGTCTTCCAACGCAGTAACCTTTACGCTGTAGTCCATGAAGCCATCAAATTCGAGGGAAGCATTTACTTCCATCTGTAATCCAGTGGTGGTGTTCAATGCCTGCCAGCTGACTTTACCTGCCTCCTGAGCAGTGATCTTCCAGCCATTGCTTTGCCATGGGAGATCCTTACCTGTAGCGGCAGAAGTAAAATGAAAATGTACCGGCTCCGTGAAAATATTCTTTGGCTGGGCAGACAAGGCGGTCATTTCAGGGGTAAAGAACGTTTGTATTTGTGCAGGGAAACCATCTTTGTTGATCCCTACTTTACGTCCCAGTAAACTGATCACGCTGTCTTTTACTTCCAGTGGTGTATAAGGTGCTGTCAGGGAATTATCCTGTGCCAGTGTGGAGTTCAGCCACTTTAAACGGGTTTGTTTCCAGGGTTCATTGAAGCCGCTGTTCACAGCCAGTTTATTCGTTACCGTTAGGGCAACTCTTACCGGCATAGCGGGCATACCGGCCGCGCTAACCGTCACTATACCTTTATAAATGCCTGCTGTAGCTGATTCCGGCACATCTACCCCACACCATAGTGCCTGTATCTGATCTGCCGGGATATTTACCACTGGGGCAAATGGCTTAGCATCATAGGTAGTACCACTGGTATTGATACAGTTCAGCTGAGAAGCGGGAATGGTTTTACCATTGGCAGCTGTCAGGTCTCCAAAGGTGATCTGCACCGCTTTCATATCATGACGGGCATAGATACCCAGTTGAAAAGCATAGTATTCTCCTTTGTCGGCTTCACCGGTGAAGGATTGTGAAGGGCCATTCTTTACCCAGCGCTGTGGCAGATCGTCCGTCATTTTAATAGGAAACTGCCGGTCTTCCGGGAACACCATATAGCCCGCACCGGGATGTTTCAGCAGCAGTTGCTGTTTCTCGGCTGCCGTAGCAATTACTTCCATTGGATAAAAGCTATTGAATGTATCAATGGCTTCTATTTCCTTTACGGCAGTATTAGGTTTTATACCGGCGGGAATAGATTGCAGCCAGTTGTTATCGGCTGTTTGTTCCGGCGCCAGGTACATGCCTTTGGGATAGTTATCCCGGCCTTCATTTTTGGAAGGCAGATAATATATGTAGTAGTCGCCTTTGCCGGAGATGGGTTCAAAGCAGATATCGCCCTGCTCACGGGTAAGCGCCAATGTTTTTACATTGGTCACCTTTTGTTTTGTTTTTGCATCCTGGATAATGATGCGTTTCATTTCCGGGTGTTCATCGCGGCGGCGCCATGGAATGACTACGCGGGCCACTTTAGTGCTGCCGTTAAAGCTAACTACAACGCGGTGGTTACCGAGGGAATCTGCGTTCCAGCTATTGTTGCCGGAGGTATATTTCAGCTCCTGGGCCCATGCCGTGGTAAGGAAACTGAAAGTAAATCCTGCCAGCAGCAATCCTTTCCTGATGTTGCGGGAATGGTGGTTGATCTGATACATGAAGGATAATAAGTTTTTAAATGTTCACCAGTTATAAATTTACTATTGTTGCGCTTTCTTTTCCGGATTATTTTATAAAAGCAAAAGCCCCGTAGAACGGGGCCTGTGCGGGATGTTTAGTTAATCGGATTCTGCACCAGGTTCGGATCCAGCAGTATTTCCTGTTCAGGAATAAAGTGAACCACCCGTGAGTCCGTATAGGATATGGTTTGCGGATTTGTTTGTATACCCGGATAATTCCTGTATACGTTACGGTTGTTACGATACAGGTCAAATGAGCGGTGTGTTTCGAAAGCCAGTTCCAGGCGGCGTTCATCCAGTACTACATCCAATACGTTGGAATAGCCCTGCATGTTTGAACTGCTGAACAATGCGTTTCCGCTTAAACCAGCTCTTGTCCTGATAATGTTGACATCCGCCAGCGCGGCTGCACTCTGTCCCAGTTTAGCTTCTGCTTCTGCGCGAATCAGGTACATTTCTGCCAAACGTAATACTACCGGTGAACTGAGGGTTGGTACATTATCCTGGTTAGAATATTTCAGGATATACCATTTCGGCACGCCATTACGCTCTGCCACCTTCTTCTTTCCTGTTGCCGGATCAATTACGTCATTGCCGTCATCATCTTTCTCATATACTACCTGTATAAAAGAATTACGTACGTCTTCCGGATGTTTCTGAATCAGTGTACGGAAAGACTCGGAAGCATACATTTCACCATAACCCATACCACCTGGTGACATGTAATACATAGAGCCAATAGAGTTCCAGGTACGGTCATCCTGCAGGGTATGATGAATAGCGAAGATAGTTTCCCGGTTATTCTCGTTACTCTTGGTGTAATAACCGGAAAGATCTCCGGTAGCCACCAGTGCACGTTTGTCAGACAGAATTACGGAGTCCGCATAAATACGTGCAGAATCATTTTTGCCCATGTAGAGATAAACCCTTGCCAGTAAAGCACTCGCTGCATCTTTAGACGCATAGCTGTTGGTGTTGGAATTATCCATGAGGTCTTTCCCTTTCTTCAGATCTGCCACTACCTGCGCATATACTTCTTTTACGGTATTACGTTTAGGCATTGCTGTGATATCGTATTTGGTAATTACTGGTACGCCCAGGTTGGTTTCAGGGCTCTGCGTGTAAGGACGGCCAAAAGTTCTTACCAGGCTCCAATGAACGAAAGCACGAATGAACAGATTTTCACCGATCATTTGGTTTACTGCGGCAGTGCTGTCCTGTGGCATTACTTCCAGCAATCTGTTTACCCCGTTAATGGCTTTGTAGCCCATACGCCACAGCTGCAGCGCATTACCCTGGTTAGTGAGCAAACCGTAATTATAGGAATACATCAACGGATCCGTAGAAGTACCACTCAGTGCCACATCATCACTGGGAAATTCTCCCATCTGGAAATAGTTGCGGGTAAAACTTTCTTCTTTCAACAACGCATAGTTACCAGCAGTAGCCGCTGGCCATTTGCTTGGATCATTCAGGATTTGATCATCCTGAATAGCACTATATGGTTCTTTTTTCAACGAACAGGAACTTGCTACTGACAATAGTAAAAGCCCTGCAAAATATTTTGACATGTGTTTCATGATCATCTCTTTTTAGCTCCTGTTAAAAATTAATTTCAAGACCAGCAAACCATTTGGTACTGCTTGGATACTTTACGTAGTTGATACCACGATCGTCTACTTCAGGATCCATTCCGGAGAATTTAGTCAGTGTCCACAGGTTATCACCGCCAACAGAAATTCTGGCGTTTCCAACATGCACGCGGTCCAGCCATGCTTTAGGCAGCGCATAGCTCAGGTTTACGTTTCTCAAACGCAGATAGCTACCGTCTTCCAGGAAACGGGAAGATGGTTTTTGTGAGTTTGATTTATTCTTCAATGCATATTTCGGGTGCGTAGCAATGTCACCTGGTTTTTCCCAACGGCTCCAGCCATTATCCAGCTCCATCATATTGTAAGTATTATAAGCGCCATCATTATCCATCAATTCACGGGTGCTGTTGTATACATCATTACCGGAAACGAAGGCCAGGAAGGCACTCAGCTGGAAGTTTTTATAGGAGAAAGTGTTGCGCATACCACCAAAGAGTTTAGGAGTAGCGGAACCTACGATTTGCAGGGTAGCATCGTTATAATTATTGGTAGTAGTTTTACCTGTTACTTTACCATTCGCATCGGTGGTCAGTTTTTCCCACAGCGGATCACCGTTTGCAGGATCTACGCCCGCCCATTTACGCATGTAAAAGCTGCGCATATCTTGTCCCTGCTGCAATACGAAATAGCCACTGATCGGATCTACGATCTGATCTCTGCCTGCATATAAATCGGTAACAGAATTTTTGTTGAAGCCAATATTGAAATCGGTACTCCATTTAAATTTACCTACCAGGTTATCTGTACTCAGGTTGATTTCAATACCCTTATTACGCACAGAACCTACGTTCTGTGAAATGTAGCTGTAGCCGGCGGTTCCAGGTAAAGGCACATTAAACAGCAAGTCCTTGCTATCTTTCTGATAAAGATCTACCGTCAGGTTAATGCGGTTAAATAATCCCAGATCGAAACCGATATTGGTGCTATACGCCTTTTCCCATGACAGGTTAGGTACATTATAAACATTAGGATAAGCACCCGGGAAACCATTGTACTGTGTATTGATGGCATATGCACCAATAGCACTGTAGTCTCCGATCTCCGCATTACCAGTAGTACCATAGCTGGCCCTTACTTTCAGGTTGGAAATGGCTTTGATCTGCTTAATAAATTTCTCTTCCGAAGCGGCCCATGATGCACCAAAAGCATAGAAGTTACCATACTGCTGATTAGCACCAAATTTAGAGGAACCATCTCTTCTGAAGGAAGAAGTAAAGTAGTATTTATAATTGTAGTTATAGTTCGCCTGAACGAAGTAAGAATTAAATGCGCGGGCAATTTTTGTTCCCCCAATAGTCATTGGGGAAGAAGTACCATCCAATACACTTACTCCCTGCAGCACACCTTTACCTTTTGCATTGATATCATTGAGGTTTGTCTGCTGGAATTCAGCGCCTACCAGTCCGTCGATGTTATGAACTTTGTTGATGGTATACCTTGCCTTTAACAGGTTAGAGCTGATATAGCTGGCAGTATCCTGGTAATAGTTATACAGATTACCGCGATCATCGGAACCGGAAGATGTTCTCACATCGCCATTACTTTCCTGGTTGAAGTGGTAATACTGTGCGCGGTTTGTAGAACTGAATGATAACCACTTGGTGATATCATATTCCAGTTTTACCAATGCTTCGAGCGATTGTCTTTTATTTTTGATGTAGTTGTATTGCTGATCGTAGAGGAAGTTACTCTGATCACGGCCATACCATTTGGCTACGTCCAGTGGATTCACCGGTTTACCTTGTGCATCATAAGGTTTATCCCATGGCATGTTGGTATAGTACTGATACACGGATCCATTGGAATTGTCCTGGTCAGTTGTTTGTGTACCTGCTACGTTAACGCTCACTCTGAATTTATCGGTGATGTTATGATCCAGGTTGAGTCGTGCGCTGAAACGCTCTACACCAGTACCTTTCAGGATACCATCTTCTTTATAGTAGTTACCGCCCAGGTAGAATTTAGTTTTCTCGTTACCACCACTGGTCGATAATTCGTAGTTCTGGTTGGTGGCGCTTTGAAACGCCATCTTCTGCCAATTGGTATTTACATTCCGGAGAGAAGGATCTAAAGTGGCTCCTGCGGACTTTTGCAGGTCGTAGAGATCAGCACCGTTCATCAGGTGAAAATGACCGGTATTGATTTGGGCGGTTCCGATATTGGTACGGAAGTTTACCTGTGTTTTACCAGCTTTACCTCTTTTGGTGGTAATGACCATTACGCCATTGGCAGCACGGGCGCCATATAATGTAGTGGCGGCGGCATCTTTCAATAC
>NZ_DATCVJ010000978.1:0-3500 GCF_036566945.1 Chitinophaga sp.
TAAGAAAAAATTGAATTATTTACAACATAGAACCCTTTTGAGTAACCTTTTCTTATAGGTCCATCCTTTATTGAGGAATCATCAAAAATTCGCCAATTTTGTAAATAAACTTTTACTTCCTTTGTCTCGCTGTTTAGTTCAAAATACGCGATATCGTCATAGTTCCCTTTTAAATTTGGTTTCGCAAAATCCAGTTTATAATAAGAGGGCTTGACAACTGTCTTATTGTTTTTTGAATTTAAATAACCCATTCCTTTTTCGGTTTCATAAGGAACTAAATTTTTGAAATCTTTTGACTTTATTTGAGCAAAGTCTTTTTCAATAATGCTTTTTATACTGTCTTCATACTTTTCTTGAGAAAATACTGTATTGGGAATAAAAAATGTTAAAAACGGTAATAAGGATAATTTTCTGAGCATATTTTTTGTTTAAAAATGGCATATAACTTTCTGGTACTACAGTGGTTGCGCTTAAATTAAACTCATTATTCGGATTTGCCAAATCATATAAATACAAAATAACTATGCTAAAATGTACAATATCTAGTTCGCTATCAGTACCATCAGCTGATAAAGCGCTTTCAAATTTTCATAAAACGGGTTCGGGAATAGAGGCGGAGTGTAGGCTATAATTAGCCTTTATTAAGTTCTTCATAATTATGCACCTTTTTGTTTTAGTGAGCAAGGTGTGACTATGTTTTCCTGTGTTTTGAACAGTGAGAGAGCTATAGCTGTAAATATCCGGATAATACGGATATTTCATCGGATGGGCGAGATGATTTCAGCTCACAAGGACATTTTATTCACAAATGTGCGATATAGACCGGTACCTTATGTTCTCGCATTATTTCGGATATGAAGCTGTGTTTGAAGGTTCTGGATACGCCTGTTCTATTATATGATCCGCTGACTACAATAGGATGTTTAATGTTATCCAGCCAGGTACCAAAGTATTTTTTGGGATCGGCATTAAGTACCTGAAATTCGAGATTACTGAAATGATGGCCGGCTAATTCTTTTATTTTTTCCATTTCGGGCATTTCCCTTTCTATGGCCGTACTATAAATAAGAATGGCCTTTCTATCGCATAGTTGCGGAAAAAGATAGGCGAAACTTTTTATGGCATGTGCTGCAGATGATCCTCCATCATATGTAAGAATTATGCTTTCCGGAAAGGAAAATTTTTCCGGAACAGCAATAACCGGGCATTCTGCGTTGTGAAGTGCGCCACCCAAAAACTCTTCTGTACCGTAAATACTCAGATCTCCATAAAATTTTTCGTGACCCAATAGTAGCAAGTCGGCAAACCTTGTTTCCTTTTTTAATTCGGGTATGCCATATTCAGGGAGATTATTATGAATGTTGTAATCAATTCCATATCTCATGCATTGCTGCCTGAAGGTAGCAATACTCTTTTCCAGAGATTCCGCTGCATAGGTTTCTAACAGTGGCACAAATACAGATGCATAAGTGATATTTCTACTCAAATCCAGCTCCGGAAGAAAAACTCCCGTAAGCAGAATAGGTTCTTGTTCGTTCATTTTTCTCGCGAATTCAAAGGCGCCTTCCGGGAAGTTATCGCCGTCAACTGCGAGTAATACCTTTTTCATACCTGATTATTTTACGGTTATTATTAATGGTGCGTAATTGACTTTTCTGCCAGGAGCTATATTTTATCAGCACCATTTTAGTGATGTGAAAATGAATGGTGAAAAATGTTGGGCAGTGGATGTGAGGAAAGAAAGTTTGTTTTAAAGAACAAGATGACAGCCGCTGCAGCCAATAAAAGCGTAGACGGGAATGCAGAACCGGCACCAAGTGGAGCTATTGCTACCAGGAAAATCGTAGCAGCAATTAGCCCCAGCTTCAGCAGTGCATCTCTGGCAGCAATGAAAAATCCTGTTGCCAGCTGACATATTGAAATAGACACGACAATAGCGGTAATATTATTGCGGAATGCGCCATAAATGAATTGTTCGTATGCTGCAGAAGCAGTCATGGCGCCATAGGTCATAAACAGTTCGGGTTCGCGGATGGCCATAACAGCGTTAAAAAGCGCCGCGCCAATAAAGATCATGACTAATAAAAGCCGGGCCACCTGTGGCCAGAAAATGGCCGCTATCAATACTGCAAGGCTAATGGCATTTGCCACCAGGTAGGTGAGTGAAAATATATTAGCATGCATGATATCAGATTTTAAATGTGAATGAGAAGAATAGGTATCCTGATTTCGATTATAAAATTAATGCAGTTTTCACCGGAGATCAATGACACCGGTCATAAGTTTCCGTGATTCGGGTCATTATTCCGGTAATGACCACAATCAGGATTCGAACTAATGAGGATCATATGTCATTTTTACCTGGCAGCCTACATTTGGGCAAAACATTACTATGCAAAAGATAGCAGCCATATTTGACGGACTTAGATTTTCGGAGAGTACACTCCATTATTCGATATTGATAGCGAAACAGCAGAACGCGCATCTGACCGGCGTTTTCCCACAGGATATTACTTATAATAGTTTTAATTTATACCAGTTGTTAAAAGCCGGAACAGACCAGGCCACACTCGCGCAACTTGAAGCAGACGATAGTGAAAAGCGCGAGAATGCTGCAGGCGCATTTGAAGCTGCCTGTCAGAAAGCGGGGATTGCCTACAGTGTGCATCGCCACAGAAATATCTCACTTCAGGAAGCCTTGGAGCAGAGCATTTATGCAGATCTGCTGATCGTTGACGCACGCGAAACCTTTGTACACGATGTCACAAAACCACCTACCCGTTTTATCAGGGATCTGCTGACAGATGTGCAATGTCCGGTGCTTATTGTGCCTACCCAGGTATTGGTACCTCCTGTTTTCAGCGATATAGACCGTGTGGTGCTGTTATACGATGGAGAACCCTCTTCCGTATATGCTATAAAGATGTACAGTTACCTGTTACCATCTCTGCAAGCATTGCCAACCACCGTGCTATCGGTTAATCGGGAAGGTAACTATTTGGAAAATAAAGGTCTGGTGAAAGATTTTATTAAGAGACATTTTCCGAATGCCGGCTATGAGGTGATGGAAGGTGTACCAGAAGAAGAAATTGTGAGCTATATGTTTGGACAGACAGCTGGTGCCATCGCCGTGCTGGGAGCATACCGGCGTAGTACCGTTTCCCGGTGGTTCAGAGAAAGCATGGCCGATGTGCTGATGCAAACGCTGTCATTCCCGCTATTTATCGCTCATAATAAATAGTAAACATGTTGATAAACAGCAAAAATACGGATCGCGGTCATGTTCCGCGAGTCCGTTTGCCAATAACGTAGTTGATATAATATTAAAGAATCAGATGATGTCAGATAATTTAGAAAGGAATTTACCTCAACACGAATCCTGGAAGTATCTATTAAGGGTAATGGAGGATGAAACGATTTTTTTTAAAACGAAATTGGCGGGAATCCTGTCTCATCATTTTGAAAAGAGGCATCTGGGCTACCTGGAGGTTTTCCAACAC
>NZ_DATCVJ010000979.1:0-2396 GCF_036566945.1 Chitinophaga sp.
AAATAGTCTATTGATATTATAGACTATTTGTATATTGAGTAGATAAACCCTCTTTAAACAACAAGATCTGCATCACTTATGACTACAACCAACTTTGTTCGTTTGCTGGCGCTCCTGTTATGCGCCGGCGGTATCACGCAGGCGCAGGATAAAAAACTCCTCGGCTATACCGACAGCGCCGCCCTGAAGCAACTCAATCTGGAAAAACAATTTGATCAACAACTGAGCAGCACTCACATAGGTGAAACGATCCGGTCATTGTCTGCCCAACCACATCATATTGGCTCCGCAAGAGGCAAAGCCGTAGCGGAAGACATCCTCCAACGGTTTAAAAGCTACGGCTGGGATGCCGAAATCGTTACCTACCAGGTATTGTTCCCTACGCCTAAGGAAAGGGTAGTGGAGCTGAAAAGTCCTACCACCTACAAAGCCCTGCTTAAAGAACCCGCCCTGAAGGAAGATGCCAGCTCCGGCCAGGAAGGGCAGCTCCCCACCTACAACGCCTGGAGCGCCGACGGAGATGTGGAAGGGGAACTGGTATATGTGAACTACGGTCTGCCGGAAGATTACGAATACCTGGACCGCGCCGGTATCAATGTAAAAGGTAAAATAGTGATCGCCAAATATGGCCGTTCCTGGCGCGGCAGCAAGCCCAAAGTAGCTCAGGAACACGGTGCCGCGGGCTGTATTATTTACTCCGATCCCAAAGATGATGGCTATTATAACGGTGATGTATATCCGAAAGGAGCTTTCAAAAATGAATATGGCGTACAACGTGGCTCTGTGATGGATATCGTTATCTATCCCGGCGATCCGCTCACGCCGAACGCAGGCGCTACCGCCAATGCCCAGCGACTGGATCGCCTGCAGGCCCCCAATCTACTGAAGATACCGGTATTGCCCATCAGCTATCACGATGCCACTCCTTTGCTGAAAGCACTGGAAGGCCCCGTAGCCCCGGAAGAGTGGAGGGGTGCTTTACCATTTACCTATCACATTGGCGGCGGAAAAGCCCGGGTACATTTGAAACTCGCCTTCGACTGGCAAATACGCCCCTGCTATAATGTAATTGCAAAGATGAAAGGCAGTGAACAACCCGATCAGTGGGTGATCCGTGGCAATCACCACGATGCCTGGGTGAATGGCGCCGCCGATCCTATCAGCGGATTATCTTCCCTGCTGGAAGAAGCCAAAGCCATCGGTGAATTGCATAAACAAGGCTACCAGCCACGCCGTACCCTCGTATACTGCGCCTGGGACGGAGAAGAACCTGGTCTGCTGGGTTCTACTGAGTGGGTGGAAGACCATGCCGCTGAACTGAAAGAAAAAGCGGTGGCCTATATCAACTCGGATAACAATGGCCGTGGCTTTCTGAATGCCAGCGGCTCGCATGCCCTGGAAACCCTGGTAAATGAAGTAGCCCGCGATATCACCGACCCGCAGACACAAGTAAGCATTCTGGCCCGCAAACAAGCGGCAGACGTACTCAAAGCCGCTACGCCTAAGGCGAAGAAAGAAAAGCTCGCCAAACAAGGTATCGCTATCGGGGCCATGGGCTCAGGTTCCGACTATTCGTCTTTTCTGCAGCACCTGGGTGTTCCTTCTCTGGATTATGGATTTGGGGGAGAAGATGCAGGCGGAGAATACCACTCTATCTACGATTCTTTCGACGACTATTCCCGCTTCAAAGATCCCAGTTTTACTTACGGCGTGGTGCTTGCTCAAACTGCCGGCCATACTGCATTACGTTTAGCCGATGCCGTTAACCTGCCATTCGACTTCCGTAAGCTCTATGAAACCGTAAACGGGTATGTAAATGAACTCACAGAACTGGCTGCCAGTCTGCGTGAATCTACTGCTATTGATAATCAGCTGATCCGTGAACGCAAATACCAGCTCACCACCGATACGGCAAAGCATTTATTGCCGCCTGCACAAAAATCTGAAGTGCCTTACCTGGATTTCTCTCCCCTGCAAAATGCATTGATTGGGTTAGATACCGCCACCGTAGCCTTGTCTGCTAAAAAGAATGGCAATGGCGCCGTTGTTAATAAAGCCCTGTATCAGGCAGAGCAACAGCTGCTCAGTGAAAAAGGACTCCCCGCCCGTGCATGGTACAAGCATACTTTGTATGCCCCAGGCTTTTATACCGGTTATGGTGTGAAAACAATTCCAGGCGTCAGAGAAGCCATTGAACAACGCCGGTGGACGGAAGCGCAGGAGCAGATCAGCGTTGCGGCAGAAGCGATTAAAAGATTGTCTGCGTACCTGAATAGGGTAGCCCGTGGTTGATGATCACCACGAGTTTTTGTCTTTGTCCAGGATTATACTGATTTAGATGATTTTCCAGATGTCGTTTTTTGGATTTTAGAAGATTAAAAAGATTAGCGAAGACC
>NZ_DATCVJ010000980.1:0-4027 GCF_036566945.1 Chitinophaga sp.
CGACATGGTTGAATACTTTGGAGAACAACTCGATGGATTTGTATTTACACAAAATGGCTGGGTACAGAGTTATGGTACCCGCTGTGTAAAACCACCGGTTATTTTTGGTGACGTACAACGGCCAGAACCCATGACGGTGGCCTGGAGTCGTTATGCACAATCACTCACGAACAAACCGGTGAAAGGTATGCTCACCGGTCCCATTACTATTTTGCAATGGTCATTTGTGCGCAACGATCAATCCCGTATGCAAACCGCTTTCCAGCTGGCACTGGCCATCCGGGACGAAGTAAAAGACCTGGAAGACGCTGGTATTACTGTGATTCAGGTAGATGAACCTGCACTACGCGAAGGGTTGCCTCTCCGCAAATCCCAACGGGCGGACTATCTGGAACAGGCCGTAAAAGCTTTCCGCCTGGCAGTATGCACCGTCGATGATGCCACCCAGATCCACACGCATATGTGCTATGCAGAATTTAATGATATCATTGAACACATCGCCGCCATGGACGCGGATGTGATTACCATAGAAACCTCCCGCTCACAAATGGAGTTGCTGGAAGCTTTTGCACAATTCCGCTACCCCAATGAAACCGGACCCGGGGTATATGATATCCATTCCCCCAGAGTGCCAACAGTGGCTGAAATGGAGGCATTACTACATAAAGCAGCACAGCTATTGCCGGCCCGTAATATCTGGGTAAATCCGGACTGTGGCCTGAAAACACGCAAGTGGGCAGAAACGGAATCAGCACTGCGTAATATGGTGACAGCAGCGAAGAACGCGAGAATGCGGCTGTTAGCTGTTAGCCATTAGCTTTTAGCTTTTAGTAAATGCAGCGAAGAGCAACATATCATCATCTTCGCTGCATTTTCTAACAGCTAAAAGCTAACTATGGTAGTTGTTTTTGTGCAGATTGTTTACGTAAGATGAAATCAGCCTTTAGTCACCGGAAACATCATCGGGAGCAGGCCATTAGCGGCGCTTGGGTGGAGATAATAATTAACAAACAACACTTCAGAGGGAGACAAAAATTTAGGGATTTCCAACATCCCGATGCAGTACTTCACTCCACCCGGATGTCAAAAATCCCCAAATATTATACGATTTCAACCAGTTCCAGGTCAAATACCAGGTCTTCACCAGCCAAAGCGTGGTTAGCATCCAGGGTAATGAACTCTTCGCCGATAGCAGCTACTTTCACCTGAAATACCTGACCTTGTGGATTGCTCATCTGCAATTCCATGCCCACTTCAGGATTCAGATCAGCCGGGATATTTTCTTTTGGAAAATCCATGATCATCTCTTCGCTTTTGGGACCATATGCCTGATCAACAGGGATATGAATGGTTTTCTTGTCGCCCACTTTCATGTCCAGCACACCATTCTCAAATCCTTTGATAACCATACCGGCACCTACCTTGAATTCGAGCGGCGGTCTACCTTCAGAAGAATCAAAGGTAGTTCCGTTCGTTAAACGGCCATGGTAATGCACCTTCACTGTATCCCCGTTTTTAACAGCTTGCATAAAAATTAATTGTTTAGTGTTAATAATTACGCGCAAGATACAAAAAGCTGCTATAATCCGCGTTTTTTGATGCAGCCAATAAACCTTTGCCGTATCTTAACGGTATGAACCGTATACTACTTATTTGCATCCTCCTGGCCGGGTGCTTTTTTGAAACCTCCGCACAATATGCGGACCTTGTATTGCCAGGTGCCACGCAGACTTCCCGCTATCTTTCCCTGTTAAAAAATAAACGGGTAGGCATGATGGTTAACCAAACCGCCACCATCGGAAACACACACCTGGTAGACTCCCTGCTGAAGCTTCATGTAAAAATTCAAAAGATCTTCAGCCCCGAACATGGCTTCAGAGGCAATGCCGGCCATGGAGAGAAGGTAGCCAACAGTATTGACTCTGCTACCGGTATTCCTATCATATCGCTCTACGGACAACACCGCAAAGCGACGGCAGCGGATCTGAAAGATATAGACATCCTCGTCTTTGACATACAGGATGTAGGCACCCGTTTCTTCACCTACATTTCTTCCCTGCAGGAACTCATGGAATCTGCCGCGGAAAACAAAAAAACACTGATCATACTGGACCGTCCCAACCCCAATGGGGACTACGTTGACGGCCCCATCCTCGATACCGCTTACCGTTCTTTCATCGGCATGCAACCCATTCCTATTGTTCACGGAATGACCGTTGGTGAATATGCCCGCCTGCTGAATGGAGAACGCTGGCTCAGCAAAGGCATACAATGCGATATTAAAGTGATTCCCTGCGAAAACTACAGTCACCAGACCTTCTATCGCGTACCCATCAAACCGTCACCCAACCTGCCTAATATGGCGGCCATCAACCTGTATTCGTCTACCTGCTTTTTTGAAGGAACAGTGCTCAGCCTCGGACGAGGCACTGACAAACCTTTCCAGGTATATGGCTCTCCCCTGTTTCCTAAACAAGGCTTTTCATTTACTCCACGCGCCAGCGCTTCCAATCCCAACCCGGTGTTGAAAGACCAGCTGTGCTACGGTTATGACCTGAGCAATGTACCGGAAACTGTACCCCGTAAAGGCCGTAAAATTGAATTGAAATGGCTCATAGATGCCTACCGGATCTTCCCGGATAAAGACAAATTCTTTATCCCCTTCTTCAGCAAAGTAGCCGGTAACACGCAGTTACAGCAACAGATCGTGAAAGGGGTTTCTGAAGCGGATATCCGCAAAAGCTGGGAACCGGGATTAGCGAAGTTCAAAGTGATACGCGCAAAGTATTTATTGTATTGACGCGAATTTTGTCTTTGTTCAGGATTATACTGATTATACTGATTTTCCAGATTTTTGCTTTTTTGATTTTTATAAGATTTAAAAGATTTTGGGAGATATAAGCGGACGAAATTTTGTCCGCTTATATCTCCCAAAATCTTTTAAATCAAAATATAGTCTGGAAAATCAGTATAATCAGTATAATCCTGAACAAAGACAAAATTCGCTTAGTTCTCGTTATTTTTGCATCCTATGAGTAAAGATCTCCGTATTATTTTTATGGGTACGCCTGATTTTGCGGTGGCGTCTCTGGATATATTGGTGCAAAATGGCTTCAACATTGTTGGCGTAATTACAGCGCCGGATAAGCCGGCTGGCCGCGGCTTACAGCTGCAGGAAAGTGCGGTGAAACAATATGCTGTCAGCAAAGGACTACATGTACTACAACCGGAAAAACTGAAAAATCCGGAATTCATTGCAGACCTAACCGCCTTAAAAGCGGACCTGCAGGTAGTTGTAGCGTTTCGTATGCTACCTGAAATGGTGTGGAATATGCCGCCGGAAGGTACGATCAACGTACATGCTTCCCTGTTACCCAATTACCGCGGAGCAGCGCCGATTAACTGGGCCATCATCAACGGTGAAAAAGAATCAGGTGTAACAACATTCAAGCTACAACACGAAATAGATACAGGCGATATCCTGTTCAGCGATAAAGTAGTGATCCGGGAAGATGAAACTGCCGGAGAACTCCATGACGCGCTGATGCAAACCGGCGCCACCCTGCTGCTGAAAACAGTACAGGCCATTGCAGCCGGAAATATACAGGGAACTCCTCAGGCGAATATTCCGGCAGCTGAAATAAAACATGCCCCTAAAATATTCAAGGAAACCTGTCAGATCAACTGGCAACAACCACTGGACAGTATTTACAATCATGTAAGAGGTTTAAGCCCATATCCCGCTGCCTGGACTACTTTCCAGGGCAAAAACCTGAAAATATACAAAGCGCATAAAGAACATACAACGCCCTCAAAAGCGCCAGGAGACTTCGATACAGATCAGAAAACCTACGTGAAAATTGCAGCGCCGGATGGGTATTTATACCTGGACGAAATACAGCTGGAAGGCAAGAAGAAGATGGATATAGAAGCGTTCCTACGGGGATATCGGTTTCAGTAAAGATAAAAGAAGCGGAGTTTGTCTTTCTCAGGATTATACTGATTTAGATGATTTTCCAGATTTTGT
>NZ_DATCVJ010000981.1:0-2033 GCF_036566945.1 Chitinophaga sp.
ACCCGGAATGGGAGGCGTTTAAAGCAGACGATCAAAACGCTTATATCACAGCATTGAAACAACTGACAGCTGGCAGTGACACCGATCAGCAGCTTTATCATAACCGCCTGCTGGATCATATGCTGGCGCGTTTTGGGGAACAGTTCACCGACTATGCGCTTCAGTTATACCGCATTGAAATGCCGCTTTCTGATGGCGATGCATGGGCGATTGATGAAGGACTGTCAGAAAGTATTGCCGATAAACAACGCTTCCTGCAGCAGGTGCCTGCATTGGGTGCTAAACGGGGCAGCGGATTTGTATATCAGTTTGATAAAGATGAATTCCGCTACTGGAAAACAGATAACGTGGAAGGCGTACGTAAAAGAGTATGCGCGATCCTTGGTATGCCCGATGCTACCCGGCATACCATTACCTGTGAACCGGTATTTGAGGTGGGCGTAGGAGATACCGATAACCTGGGAAATACCGGCGCTGAAACAGAGTACGTGTTTTATATCCGGCCGCAAGGAGCCGGGGGCATGCGTTTGCTGGTGAGCGTAGAAAAATTCAGAAGCTTTGACCAGGCGAAAAAAGCAAGACTCGATTTTCTGAACCGCGCCGGTGATAGCAGTTCCTATGATATGGTAGATGAAAATGTGGTAGGTTTCTGGTTAAATGTACCAGCTGCATTACGCACTGCTAAAAATGCGCTGATGCTGGAACCTACGCCGGGCAGGGATGGAGCAGCCAAACGATTGGAATATATCAGAGGACTGGCCTCCGGGAATTGTAACGACGATAGTTTTCATTTGCTCGAACATATTCTTTTGCGGCCGCGTAATAACACTTTTACTCAGCTGTTGACACCCATGATTTGTTGTCCGGAAGATGTCAGGCTGTTGGACCCCTACTCATTCTGGATCACCATTGTGTTGCCGGACTGGCCAGATCGTTTTCAGGATAGCGACCGGCTGGAAGTGTTTATGCAAACACTTCGCCGCGAAATGCCCGCCCATCTTTCTGTGCGGTATGTGCTGTTAAGCAGAACAGACATGCTGGCATTTGAAGCCGCCTACAACGAATGGATAAAACGGCTTTGCACTAAACTGCAGCCCGGTCTTGCCGAAGCCAATGATGTCCTGGTGGCACTGATGAATAGCTGGAAGGAAAATCAGATTCATTATTTCTAATACCCCATTCATGAAAGAACATATTGATACCTGTTTTGCCGGCAACGGCGTGGTTTGCGGTCTGGAAGTACACGTAAATAACGATTGCTCTATTGACGTGTCGGAAGGCACGGTGATACTGCCGGATGGGACGATCTTACATACCCCGGAGAAGAAGTTTCGCTATTACATAAAGCCGCTGCCCGGCGGTAATGATAATGAGGAGACGACCAACGCTAACAGCCAAAAGGTGAGTCAGTTTATGCTCGCTTACCTGAAACTGGATAAGCTGGACCCCAAACATATGGAGTTCCTGCAGCTGGCGCCCGACGATGCCACACCCGATACCATCGATTCCCTGAAACAACAGCATCCGGACGATATTCCTGAACGGAATCTGAACAGGGATAAGATCATCCTGCTATTGGCACTTCCCGGTAATGAAGAAACAGGCCCTGATCTATACTGGGTACTGGTTACCCGCAACGCTATGGCCAGAGCAGCAGGCATAGAAGCCCCGAAAGATGATGATGATCAGTCGCTTTTTTCCAGCGCATTTTCTCCCGATGATATCGATATTGCGGCGGTAGACCGCTTTCTGCGCCCCGTATTGCAATTGCCGTTGTTAACCATTCCCCGCTTTGGCTACCGCAAACTGGCTATTGTAAATCCGGCCATAGGGTTACAGGATAATAACCTGCAACCACCTTTCCAGGCAGTGAGTACCTACGGTCATATCTTCTTCGAATATAAAGCCATCATCGATGACTATATGACTGAATTCCGCGATGCCTTGAAATTATTGCACGATCTTTTTGCCCCGCTGCTTTCCCATAAAGGCCCGGCTACGCTGGAGTTGTACCGGAAAATTCTGGTCCTTAA
>NZ_DATCVJ010000982.1:0-3799 GCF_036566945.1 Chitinophaga sp.
ACAATCCTGAAAATCTTTTTTTAATCTTCAAAAATCAAAGGATAACAATCCTGAAAATCATCAAAATCAGTATAATCCTGAGTAAGACAAACTCGTCATTCGTCATTCGTAATTCTTTCCCAAGTGATTCAATCTATTGCCGTATGCGGCGCAGGCACCATGGGTGCCGGAATAGCACAGATAGCGGCCTATAGCGGATTTAATACACTGTTGTTCGATATACAGCAGGAAGGTCTGGATAGGGCGAAAGCACAAATTGAGAAGAGCTTAACAGTAGCAGTAGAAAAAGGCAAACTAACGGCCGGCGAGAAGGACCTTATTCTGCAACGTATTCGTTTTACCGCCGCCATAGAAGACTGTATAGCCGATGTGATCATTGAGGCTATAGTAGAAAAACTGACCGCTAAAACAGCCCTGTTTAATCAGCTGGCGGCCATCAACTCACCCGATACCATCTTTGCTACCAATACTTCTTCCTTGTCTGTTTCTGATATTGCAACGGCCGTAAGTAGTCATCCTTCCAGGGTGGTGGGTATGCACTTTTTTAATCCGGCACACCTCATGAAACTGGTGGAAGTAGTGAGTGGCAAAGATACCGCTCCCGAAGTAGCAGATATCGTGTATGCACTGGCACAACAAATGGGCAAGGTACCGGTAAGGGTGAAGGATGCGCCGGGATTTATTGTCAACAGAGTAGCCAGGCATTATTACCTGGAAGCCATGCACGCGGCTGAGCAGGGACAGGCCGACTTCAGTACCATTGACCAGTTGCTGGAAAGCGCCGGTTTTAAAATGGGTCCTTTTGCATTAATGGACCTGATAGGCAACGATGTGAACCTGGCAGTAACGCAGTCGCTCTACGATGCATTTGCGCATGCTCCCCGTTTTAAACCGAATGTATTGCAGGAGCAACGGGTAAGGGATGGTAAGCTGGGACGCAAAACAGGATTGGGTTTTTACAGGTACGAACAATAGTTTTAGTTATTTTTGGTCCTCTTATAGCATTAGAATTTAGTCTTCATGATTTTAGTAACCGGCGGTACAGGTTTTTTGGGTAGTCATTTAATTCGGGCATTAGTTGCTGCAGGGAAACCTGTCAGGGCATTGTACCGTCAACAGCCTTCTCCCCGATTGCAGGATATTTCAGATAAAATAGAATGGGTTCCCGGCGACATCCTGGATATCTTCACCCTGGAAGATGCTTTGGTGGGTGTAACCCAGGTATACCACTGTGCGGCGATCGTATCTTTTCAGGCTGCCGACAAGGACCGTCTCCTGAAAATTAATGTAGAAGGAACGGCAAACGTGGTAAATATGTCGTTGGATGCCGGTGTAAAAAAACTGTTGTATGTAAGCTCGGTAGCTGCCATAGGCAGGGCCCGGGAGAATGCTGCGATCAATGAAGAATGTGAATGGGAAGACAGCAAAAATAACTCGCGTTACAGCATCAGTAAGTTCCAGGGTGAAATGGAAGTGTGGAGAGGTATGGCCGAAGGACTGGATGCCGTGATTGTAAACCCGTCTATTATTTTAGGCGCCGGTTTCTGGGACGATGGTTCGGGCGCGTTGCTGAAAAATGCCTGGAAGGAATTCCCCTATTATACGGAGGGTGTAAATGGTTTTGTAGATGTACTCGACGTGGTGCAGGCTATGATACAGTTGATGGATAGTGACATTCATGCAGAGCGGTTTATTCTTTCTGCGGACAACTGGGGATATCAGCGTCTGTTTACGACCATGGCACATGCCCTGGGAAGGAAGCCGCCTCATATAGCTGCAAAGCCCTGGATGGCAGAAGTGGTATGGCGTCTGGAAAAAGTGAAAGGAATGATAACGGGAAAGCATCCGCTGGTAACAAAAGAAACTGCCCGTACCGCACAAATGAAAGTGAATTATGAAAACACGAAAGTGTTGAATGCATTGCCGGGTTTTCAGTTCCGACCGCTGGAAGATACGATTAAGCAGATTGCCGGCGCCTTTTTGCAGGAACGTTCCGGAAAGCAATAAAAACAGGCGTTATAGGGTATCCCGCTATTCTGGAATGACTCACCCCGTGTTATTTCCCACAGGCCTCCTTCTCCGGAGGCGCTATTTAAATCAGCCTACTTCTCTACTACAACAAAAACGCCGCAATGGCTGCTGACAAAGTTTTAGCGATTTCAGGATCTACTTCGCTGCTTACCCACACCCTTGGTTTGTCGCCGGGAATTACTGCCGCCACGGGTTGCCCCCGATACTGGAATTCATAACAGCTGTTTTCATAAGAATTGACCTTACCGTAACGGTTATGTGCGGTGATGCGGATATCCGTATCTGTAGATCTTAGTATGCCTACTGGTTTATTTTCATTCAGCTCCAGGTAGTGCGGTGTTTTCACAATCATTTCCCAGCGCTTTAGCGGCTCATTTTTGGTGCCATTGATCAGGGTATAGCGAAGGTCCGTAGCAGCTGCCAAACCACTTAAATAAGACGGTAAATTACGGTTGGTAAAGGCAATGGCTGTTGTGTTCATGGTTTGTATCAACAGGTGTTCGCTATTACCGTTCAGATAAAAATTAAAGGCGTTTTTAGGGTCTTTAATGAAGGTGGCCTCCGCTACTCCATTTTTGCGGGATGTAGTGGAATAAAGGCCCAAAGAGATGGTTTTAGCGGTAAGCCAGCCATCCTTCACTTTGGTGGTCCATTCCTGATCGTTGGTATAAAGGGAATGCGTGGTGCTGGTGTTTTTGGGTGTGCTGCAACTCCAAAGCAGCAGGGAGAGGAAGACAGCGGGTAATAGCTTCATGAAGCAGGTGGCTTTTGAATGTAGTGGCATGGATGGAAACAGATTGTTTATCTGCCGGGGGCAAATAAACAATCTGTTGTTGAAAAGCTTATTTCAGATCTTTTACTTTTTCCCAGATTTCGGGAATGCGTTTGATCCAGTTAATTTCTTTCTTTCTTTCGCGGGCATCTTCTACCGGGCTGCCAAAGTATACCTTGCCACCTTCGAGGTCACCTGGTACACCGCTTTGTCCGAGAACAACGGCGCCTTTTCCGATAGTAAGATCTTTGTTCACACCCACCTGTCCCCAGAGGATCACGTTATCTTCAATGTGGGCTTTACCGGCAATACCTACCTGTGCAGCAATCAGGCAGTTCCTGCCGATTACGGTACCATGACCCACGTGGATCATGTTATCCAGTTTGGTACCACGACCAATGATGGTGTCGCCGCTTACGCCTTTGTCGATTGTACAGCCGGCGCCGAGTTCCACATCGTCTTCTATGATCACCCTGCCGCAGCTCAGCATCTTATCATACATCACTTCCCGCTCTGCTCTTTTCTTAAAGTAAAAAGCATCTGCACCGAGTACAGTACCTGCATGAATAACTACGTTGTCGCCTATTACACAGTGATCGTAAATAGTAACGTTAGGATGTATCAGGCAGTTACGTCCAATACGCACATGATTGCCAATGAATACGTTGGGTTGAATAACAGTACCTTCTCCGATAACAGCGCTATCGCTGATGGCTTTGGTTGCCGGTTCAAATGGTCTGAATCTTTTTACCAGTTTTACATAGGCACTGAAAGGGTCATCAAGTACCAAAATCGCCTTGCCTTCGGGGCAATCTACCTTTTTGTTAATGATGATAATTGTTGCTGCCGAATGCAGACTGGCGTTATAGTATTTCTCAAAGTCAACAAAGGAAATATCTCCTGGTGTTACCTTATGAATTTCATTGATGCCAGTGGCCATCAATTGACTGTTGCCAATCAGCTCTGCGCCTATATATGCTGCTATTTCAGTTACTG
>NZ_DATCVJ010000983.1:0-4305 GCF_036566945.1 Chitinophaga sp.
CAACAATTCTTTGATACCGGGAATATTGTACAATGCCTGGTACATACCGGCATCATCTCCCTTCACCGATAAAATTGTTTTTACACTGGAAAGCTGGGTCAGGTAATTGGCGAGTAGCTGATCATAAAACAAGAGATATCCTTTCAACTGTTTTGCCTGTGCCTGCCGCAGGTCTGTTTGTTTTTTAGAGATGCCCGTACTCCCGATTTTATAAGTGCGCGGAAAATCTTCCTGCACGCTGGTAAAGTCTGTCAGATCGGTCAGCACCCGTCCATCCGGCACCGGCAGGTCCTGTTGTTGCCGGTTAATTTTAGTGGTACTGTCGGGGTGTACATCCAGGTATTCTTTCAGCCGCAGCATGTCTACCGGTACTTCTTTGTAATGGGAGATGACCGCAAAGGCAGAGCAGTCGATGCTCAGTACAGGGAGACATTTGCAGTCGAAGGCAATACACCATTTTTCGACACTTACATTTTCGGTGCGATCCTTACAAAGATACATGTCCAGTCTATCGATCTGCGCTACGCCATCTACTGCCGCGATAAGCTGATAAAGGTCCGAGCGGTATACGGTTTGCCGGGGTTGTGCCTGTAGCAATTCTGCTTCATCAATAAAGCCATGTTGCAGCAATGGTCCTTTATACACAGGATCTGCGTTGTAATATTTTTTAGCCGCGATGAACACATCGCTGTAATAATCTTCCATGGATGCCGGGGTCCAAACTGCGGCCACCGCCGCTTTGAAGGCTGCATCGCCGTTAATCCGTTTATTCACCAGTGCCTGCAATGCAGTGGTCAGCTCATCCGGGAGTTGGGACGTTTGCAGGGTGTCGATGACATCACTGTCTATTAAAAACTGTGCGTAACGGCACATCATTTCTTCCTGGCTGTAAAACCGGATCACGGGTGATAAATAATGTTCAATGGCGCGATATACTTTGGCCAGCACGTCCCATTTATCCGCGGTCGGATTCAGCTCTAAAGCCAGGTCCAGTCCCATCCCCACCGTTTCTGCAATATGTATATCCGGATGAATATCTTCACTGAGATTACGCGCACGGTGCAATCTCTTTTTAGCTTCTGCCATGATATCGGCTTCGGCTCCCACAGCACCTTCTTCCAATCGTAACGTAACGCTGTAGATGCCTTGTGGCAGGAAGAGGTTATATTCTGCCGGTTGATCTTTATCGGGTAATTCCGCCATACGTAAACTACCCGCGAAATACAAAGACAGCAGCGGATCAAAATAGAAGAATGCCTTCAGGTCTTTATTGTTATCAATTTGCGCTATGAGATCACTCCAGCCATTTAGTCCGCCCATATCGGTGCGCAGCGTGGCCAGCAAACCGATGAGGGCATTGAAGTCCAGCTCCGGATGTTGCGCAGGATTTACAGTCAGCAGATAGCTTTCCACAAAGAACAATGATTCTTCGTAGTAATTCGCTGCCATGTAGAGCAGCATTACTTTTTTGAATCCCTCGTCGAGCACTATTTTCTCCAGGCTATCCAGTAATTCCTGCCGGAATTTTTGCCGGGCAGCTTCTTTTTCTTTATCGCTGATGCAGCCGTTGATCGTTTGCAGGAGTTCCGTATCAATGTTGTCTAATTGCGGCAATACAATTGATCCACCTGCTATTTTGATCCAGGGCTGCAACTGTGCCAGGGCGTAGCTGTCGAGGAAACCCTCCGGCCAGCAAAAGCGTACTTCCGGCTCTTCCAGTTGTTGTACCCAGGCATTTTGCACACCGGGCATATCGATCAGGATCTTTCGCAGGTCCAGTGCTGTAACCGGGGCGCAAGGCAGAATCTGAGCGGCGGTATAAAACGAATCGTTGTTGGGTACGGCAAACAGGTCGGCGGGCGACATATTGCTGCGGTAGCCCAGGTCGGTGATGGCATAACAAAGAATCTCAAGAATGGTAATACCCGGATCATGCAGGTTATAATCTGTCCAGATATCCGAAGCCAGATTTTCGATATGCCGGATCCCTTCCCGGCGCAACAATTGCCAGTCCATAGAAGGTGGATACAACGGATCTTTAGGTATGATGAGAGAAGTACTCATACGTTAGTTTATTTTTTGGGCTTATCGATATTGATGGTGGTAAATTTGCCGGCGGTGAATGCCAGGTCTGCTGTCATGGCCACTACACTATTGTTTTGCAATACGGGTGTCAGGCGGTAGGCATTTTCGGCGGGGATACCTTTGCGGGCGTCTGCCGGAATTTTACCTGTCAGTATTTTTTCGGCGACTTCCTTTTTCAGCACTTTTACCATGGCGTTGATAATAGCGTCTGCATGTACAAGCCGGGGATTCCAGGCCTTCGCCAATGTTTTCTGCAGTAGCTGCACCTGGTCTGCAACAGCCGGTGTGTCTGTTTTAACCGGTTGATCCGGTACTTTCACCGCATCCGGATTTGCCGGCACCGGCGTTTTTCCCGGTACTGTGTAGGTATCTGTTTTATCCACTACCGGCGTAGGCACATTATAAACATCCCTTCTTTCCGGCGTCACATACTCGTCTACAACTACCGTTGCCGGCCGGTCTTCGTCACAAACACCGCAGGCGCAGCGATCATTGTCTTTGATCACGTTGATGTCATGATCTATGACATTGGGATTGTCTTCATTGAGGCGATCCAGGTAAGTGGTGAGTACGGAAGCTGCCGTAAAGGGTGTAATCACATCTACCTCGCTCCATTCCAGGATGTCTTCAAATTCTTCTGCCATTTGCCGGGAAGAAAAATGTTTTATTTTAAGACTGGTCACCACATCTACGTAGTCCAGGTTTTCGAGGAATTGCAGCAAACGGGTTCTGTTTACGGGTGTACCGAACAGCAGTGGTTTTTTACCGGTGGCCCACGGCGACAGGAACAACTTCAATGCATCATTGAGTGCTTTGGTATAATAAGGAATGTCTTTTCCGGGATAGAAGCGTACGCAAACCCGTATCCTTATTGGTTCAAACCTTGCGTTGATCACATCGAGGCGATCTTGCCCATCATCACATCCGCAGTCATCATTACAACAACAAAAGCCGGGTTCTCCATATCCGCCTACGAAATAGCTGTTTCGCCGGGCCAGGAACTGCTTCATAGCAGTGAGTTCTCCTGCTTCGAAAATGGGATAGAAGATGCGGTTGCCGGTCATCTTATCGGGGAATGGAATGGCGGCCACGGTTACATGTCCCGGACGGGCGGTATACAAGCGACGGGAATGTGGCAGGCATTTCAACACATCTATCTGCGGAAATGATTCCAGTAATAATCTTTCATAATCCCATACTGTTACGGCCCTGTCTTTATGCCGGAGTCTTTCGTGTATGCGTGTGAGGTAGCCATCCCGATCGGACTGTTCCGAGGTACGGCCTTTGAAAGAATCGTAGGGCTGGGTCACTGATTTCACGCTCACGTCCCTGAATTTCAGGGCGGTGATCGTTGAAGGCGGGATACCTTTTACCAGGTGATCTTCGGTGTTGTTGTTATCACGGAATTCGGCTTCTGCAGCATTCACGTGAATATCGATGAGCATGGGCAGTGCATCTACCATCACATCGTCATCCGGTACTTCCACGGCGGAAGCACGCAGCCAGTAAAGGTCTGTGCGACCATCCTTTCCGGTGATGGCGGTGTTACCATTTTTGATATCATCCGGGATCTGGAAAAGGATAATGCCGGTTTGCTGCATACCCTGTGTAGTGTCTTTGAGAATATATTGCGGCGGCAATGCAATCCAGGTATCGGCGAGGTATGACCAGGCAATAGGCGGGGCGTAATGGTCCGGATTACCGGTACCGGGGGCGGTTTTAAACAGCAGTGATAATGTTTGGTTAGGCGCGAGCTGTTCGAATCCCAGGAACAGATTACCATTAGCCGGTGCAGGTTTGGCCCGGTGCGGATCAAACAATTCAGGACCGATAGGCAATTGTGGTTCCGGCATGGTCATCACCGGCGTAGCACTGATACCTTCTCCTGACAAGTCTTCCCAGTTACCTAAAGAATTGAAGGCGCTGAAAAAATGCCTGGAGGCCAGACGGCCATCTTCTTTAGGATATAATATCTGATCTGCCAGAATAGTTACCGGATTGGAACGATAGGCAAATACCATATTGTTGGCATCCAGCACAAAAAAGTCGTCTCCTCCCCAGGTGGCTTCCATCTTAATCCAGCCGCTTATGCCACTTGACAAGTCCACCGGAAATTTCCCGGATGCCTGCAAGAGGCCTTCTTTTTCAGTATATCCTACAATGCCAGGTCCCTGATTATATTGTATTTCTTTCCAGTTCCCGTTGTACAAAAATCCCATA
>NZ_DATCVJ010000984.1:0-2406 GCF_036566945.1 Chitinophaga sp.
TTCAATTTACCTGTTATGCCACATTATCATAAACTCGGACAAATACCGCATAAGCGCCATACCCAGTTCCGCAAACCGGATGGCCAGCTGTATTCGGAACAGTTATTTTCTACGGAAGGATTTTCTTCTCATTCCAGTTTATTGTATCACTGTCACCCACCTACGGAGATTGTAAAAGTAGATGAACCTTACTCCGTAGCCCCGAAAGTGGCCGAGGAGAAGATGTTGAAGCACCGCAGTTTCATGGGATTTAATGTGAAACCGGAAGACGATTTTTTGCAGAGCCGTAAAGCGGTGCTGGTGAACAGCGACCTTCATATTGTACTCGCCTCCCCCCGCAAAAGTATGGAAGGCTATTTCTATAAAAATGCGGATGCAGATGAAATGATCTTTGTACACGAAGGCAGCGGCGTACTGAAAACGCAATACGGTCAACTGGAATTCGGCTACGGTGATTACCTGGTAGTACCACGCGGTACCATTTACCAGATCACTTTCAACACGGCCGATAATCGTCTGTTTATTGTAGAATCGTTTAGTCCTATCCGTTATCCCAAAAGATACCTGAGCAAATACGGACAACTGCTGGAGCATTCACCCTATTGCGAAAGGGATATCCGGCAGCCGCAAAACCTGGAAACCATTGATGAGGCAGGCGATTTCCTGATCCGTATCAAAAAGAAAGGGGTGATATATCCGATCCACTATAAGCATCATCCGTTTGATGTGGTAGGGTGGGATGGATGCGAATATCCGTTCGCCTTTTCCATCCACGACTTTGAACCAATCACGGGGCGCGTACATCAGCCACCTCCGGTGCATCAGACTTTTGAAGGCACCAACTTCGTGGTATGTTCTTTCTGTCCCCGCTTATTTGACTATCATCCGCAGGCGATTCCTGCACCATATAATCATAGTAATATCGACAGCGATGAGGTATTATATTATGTAGATGGTGACTTTATGAGCCGTAAACATGTGGTGCGTGGTATGATTACCCTGCATCCTGCAGGTATTCCCCATGGCCCGCATCCGGGAGCCGTGGAAAAAAGTATTGGCGCAAAAGAAACAAAAGAACTGGCAGTAATGGTAGATACTTTTCATCCGCTGCAAATCACGGAAGAAGCACTGGGTATTGAAGATGGCAGCTATGTAATGAGCTGGGCAGAATAATTAGCAACAAAAACCAACCGACTTATAAAACCAAAACAATTGAATGTTATGGAAACAGCATTAATGAATGCAGACAACTTAACAGGTCAGCAGGACTTTTTACCACTCAACGGCACAGATTACGTTGAATTTTACGTAGGTAATGCCAAACAGGCCGCGATTTATTACAAAACGGCTTTCGGCTTTCAATCAGTGGCTTATGCTGGCCCTGAAACCGGTGTGAAAGACAGGGTATCTTATTTACTGGTACAAAATAAACTGCGCTTTGTACTCACCACTTCCCTGTTTCCCGATACCGAAATTTCCCGCCACGTAGCAAAACATGGCGACGGTGTAAAGGTATTGGCTCTGTGGGTAGACGATGCCCGTTCGGCTTATGAAGAAACCGTGAAACGCGGTGCTACACCTTATATGGAGCCTACTGTGGAAAAAGATGAATTCGGAGAAGTGGTACGAAGCGGTATCCATACATACGGCGATACCGTACACGTGTTTGTAGAACGTAAAAACTACAAAGGACTTTTCATGCCTGGTTTTAAAGAATGGAAATCAGACTACAATCCTGCAGATACCGGATTATTATATGTAGATCATTGCGTAGGTAATGTGGGCTGGAATGAGATGAATACCTGGGTAGAATTTTACGAGCGCGTAATGGGTTTCAGAAACCTCATCTCTTTCGATGACAGCGATATTTCTACCGAGTACTCAGCCCTGATGAGTAAGGTGATGAGTAACGGTAACGGACGTGTGAAATTCCCGATCAACGAACCGGCAGAAGGCAAAAAGAAATCTCAGATTGAAGAATACCTGGATTTCTATGGTGGCCCCGGTGTACAACACGTGGCGATTGCTACTAATGATATTGTAAAAACAGTCACTGAACTGCAGCAAAGAGGCGTAGAGTTCCTGAAGGTGCCGGATGTATATTATGAAACGGTGCTGGACAGGGTAGGAAAGATCGACGAAGCCGTTGCTCCCCTGCAAAAATTAGGAATCCTCGTGGATAGAGACGATGAAGGATACCTGTTGCAGATCTTTACAAAGCCATTGCAGGACAGACCTACCGTATTTTTTGAAATTATTCAGCGCAAAGGGGCACAGTCTTTCGGTAAAGGCAACTTCAAAGCACTGTTTGAATCTATAGAAAGAGAACAGGCATTGCGCGGCAACTTATAGTTTCCCTATGCTTTCCTTAGTTACAGTCCCGATGGGAGTGCTGTAAAGCCCGTC
>NZ_DATCVJ010000985.1:0-13659 GCF_036566945.1 Chitinophaga sp.
GGAGCTACCGGTGGTGAAGCTACCAACATCAAAGATGGTGTAATTGGTGACATGGCATATAACCTGACCTATGGTATCGCTACCAATGGTTTGAAAACTTCCGGGTCTACCGGCAAAAGCTGCATGGTAAACATCTACATACCGTGACGATAGATTTGAAGAAGAAAGGGTAAGGGAGAGATGTTTTTTTGAAGGTGGTATCACGGGAGTGGTGCCACCTTTTTTTGTTACTTAAATCACCTGTTTGTATGCTAAAATAGTACTATTTTTATCAACTAAAAATAAGCGGTTATGTATTTTGAATTTTATAGAAAAAAGGAAGTCGTGAATATTGAAAAAGGCAAAATAACGGTATGTGCTACTATGAGAGATTACAGTCAAGAGGAGTTCTTTATTAATAAAGCTGCTGCAGCAAAGGAGACGTTAGCGAAATACCCGTTGCCAAAGGAACTTCTGTGTAGACTTTCTCTGTTTGATGCCGGATTTGAACGCATATTTTAGTATCTTTACAAAAGATTTGACCATATTTTAAGCATTTAGATATGACTGATTTTGAATACGAAATAGAAGAGCAGAACAAGAAATTCGCTGCTACTATTGAGCGGTTGAGAAAGCGAAACTTTAGTAATAACCTCCCCTTTTTGATTTTGTCTGATAAATTACCTGAAGGACAAGGCTTTTATGAATTTGCTGACGGTCACATAGAAATTCAGGAGGTGTTTACCATAGGAGCAGATATCGAAACACGATTTGTAAGAAATTTATCAGATATGGAGGCGAATCGGATCAGAGAAAACTTCATGAAAGCTAATGGATTATTCTAAGCCAACCTTGCTTGTCATTTCAGGTCCTAATGGTGCAGGTAAGTCTACGCATATTGCATCCATGTTACCTGCCCGATTTAATGGCGTGTTACCCTTTGACAGAGACCTGACCCGCACGAATTTTGAAAAAGAACTTAAAAATAAAGGTTTATCTCCTGACCAGGTAAAGGTCCAATCCGCCCAAATGATGGAGGATTTTCTGATAACAAAAATGGACGAAGCTATTAAGGGGAGTCAACACTTTGTTCTGGAGACTCCATTGTCCCATCCTGACTATTGGAAGTATATTGATCGTTTTGATAATAAGGGATATCAAATTCAGCTAAATTATTTGTGCCTGGATAAGATAAAAGATTGCGAACAGCGGGTAAGACAAAGAGTGAAAGAGGGTGGGCATACGGTAGATGCAAGAACGATTAAGGGTGTTTATGAAAAAAACCTTGAGCATATCAATAACTATAAGGATACTTTTAAAGTTATATGCCTTTATGATGGAATGGTGAGACCTATTATGCTCGCTAAACTTGAGGACAATCAGGTATTGTTTGCCAATGAATTGGCCTTGAAAAAAAATTAGGTTAAAAAAGGGTTGCCTTCAATCGCCCGGATTATCTCAGATCACATGCTGAAACAAAAGTAAACAACGAACAAATTCACATTTTCCCCCTGTCCATTTCCGAACACCTCCCCGTCCCCAATCGAACAAATTAAAAATATCCACCATCCAATAACCCCTGATTCCAAAATACCTGCACCCTGGCATTCTCTTCGCACTCCTCCGCCGGCTACTGTGTACGGGATCATCCTCTCAACTAACACGCATGTTTAAAAATTATCTCAAAATTGCCTGGCGCAATCTCTGGAGAAACAAAGTCTTTTCTTTGATTAATGTATTAGGGCTTACCGTGGGCCTCACTGCTTGCTTCTTCATTTTTCTCTATGTACATTTTGAATTAAGCTATGATAATTTTCATGCCAAAAGGGATCGCATTTATCGGGTGACCTGTGATGTGCAAACGCCCAGTGAATTGATCAGGGGAGGTATTACGCCCTGGCCTTTTGGTCCTAATATGCAGCATGATTTCCCGGAAATAGAAGCGTTTACAAGATTTAGCAGAGGTAATTTGCTGGTGAAGAGAGGAAATGTAAGTTTCCAGGAAGAACGTTCTTTGTTTGCCGATTCTTCGATATTCAGGGTATTTGATTTTAAGTTGTTGAAAGGCGATCCGGCCACGGCTTTGCAGGCGGTAAACAGTGTAGTGTTGAGTAATTCTGCCGTGAAAAAATATTTCGGAGATGCAGATCCGATTGGTCAAACGGTATTGCTGACCGGTGGACTCGTGCCGAATACAGTGACAGGGGTAATAGCAGATATGCCGGAGAATTCGCAGATCAAAGCAGATATGCTGGTATCTATGAGTTCTCTGATAAAAGATAATCCGCGCATTGATGAGTCCTGGGGCAACTTTGGCGCCGTGACCTTTCTGCTTCTGAAACCTAATGCCAATGCGGCTTCGCTGGAGGCCAAGTTGCCGGATTTTATTGAACGGCATAACGGGGAAGAAAGAAAGCGGGCAAAAATGTTTTATACGGTGAAGTTACAGCCGCTGGAAAAAATTTATTTGTATTCCGGTGAGTATTCTGCCTATGAAAAAGGCAGCATTACCAATGTATATATTTTTTCTATCGTCGCTATATTTATTCTCTTCATTGCCTGTATTAATTTTATCAATCTTACTACGGCCCGGTCGGTAGAGCGGGCAAAAGAAATCGGTATCCGCAAAGTGGTGGGGGCTACCAAATTTGAATTGCTGCGGCAGTTTATTGGTGAATGCGTGTTGTTATGTTTAATTGCGTTTGTGTTAACAGTGGTTTTATTTGCGTGTTTGCTGCCCACGTTCAATCTGTTGGCCGGTAAAACCATTGCAGCCGGACCGTTGGCGCACCCATCCTATATCTTGATCCTGTTAGTATCTGCTATCGTGATTGGTTTGGTAGCGGGCATTTATCCTGCGCTGGTACTTTCTTCTTTTAAACCGGTAACGGTATTGAAAGGACGATTTGCTACGGGCACAAAAGGTATTTTCCTGCGTAAGGGTTTGGTGGTAACACAGTTTGCTATCTCTATTGCGCTGATCATTGGGACTATCATCGTATCGCTGCAGATGCGTTATATGCATAACAAAGACCTTGGCTTTAATAAAAATCAAATGCTGGTGGTGGACACGCATGGAGATATGGCGAAAAATGCGCTAAAGGAGGCCATCGCCAGGTTGCCGAAAGTGAATTCGGTGAGTATGGCCTCTGGCGTGCCTGGAGGAGAAACAAACGGTGCTTATTCAGAGATCGTGAATAAACAAGGGGATATGCAGGTGGCTAACCTGGACCTGTATGATGTAGACTATGACTACCTGCAACAATATGATATTAAAATAGTAGCGGGCCGTGGATTTTCAAGGGAGTTTGGCACCGATACTACCAATGCGATGATGATCAATGAAGCGGCGGCCAAACTATTTGGTTATGCCAAACCGGAAGAAGCGGTGGGCAGGGGATACCGGCAGTGGGGGCGGCAAGGCGTGATCATTGGCGTGGTGAAAGACTTTCATTTCCGTTCCCTGCAGGAAAATATTAAGCCTCTCACCATGCGTATTGAGCCGCAGGACTGCGACATGATTTCGGTGAATGTGGCGCCGGGTGATTTGTCAGGTACGCTCAAGGCCATAGAAAGAGAATGGCGCGCACTGATGCCCAACCGGCCTTTTAGCTATTTTTTCCTCGATGAATTTTTCGACCGGCAGTATCGCACAGAAGAAAGGTTTGGGAAATTGTTTTTCAATTTCGCGCTGCTGGCCATTATCATCTCCTGTCTGGGATTACTGGGATTAGCTTCCTACAGCGCTGTACAGCGTACCCGCGAAATCGGTATCCGTAAAGTGATGGGTGCTTCGGTCACAGACATTGTGAACCTGTTATCCCGCGATTTCCTGAAACTGGTCCTCATTTCCTTTATCATCGCTACACCGATAGCCTGGTATTGTATGCATAAATGGTTGCAGGTATTTGCTTATCGCATCAGCATTGGCTGGTGGGTGTTTGCGGTATCAGGAATCATTGCGTTGATCATTGCGGTGGGCACTATCAGCTATCAGGCGTTAAAAGCGGCCCTCGCAGATCCGGTAAAAAGTATGCGGGCAGAGTAAGGCCCCAAAATATTTTAAACGGTTTTGGAATAAATCAGATTCCCTTTACTTTTGATTCCCTGCCAGGAGTGCCATACTATGGTGAAATTTTGTATTTTACCAGTTCTTGCCACTACTATAGGGTCTATTTAAGTAAAGCCGGTAATGATAAAATTCCACGATTTTTGTCTGTGTTTTTTTGGGTTGATGTTTTGCGTGTTCACCGCATCCGGTCAAACGGATGGCCTGGGATTCTGCAGTCATGAGGCCATACCCGACAAAAGAACTGGGCTGGCACTGGGCGCGGAGCAGCCTTTATGTTTTACCAATAGCTTTGAATTATCTTTTGAGATCTCTTTTATACCCCAACAAAAAAATTACTTCGGCTATGTAGTCCGGGTGATACAGAATGAGGAGAAGAATATTGATATCCTCTATGACTACGATCCCAAATTTGGCGATAAACACTTCCGGCTAATTATCGGCGATAGCTATTCCGGCATTTCTTTCAATATACCTGACCTGGGAAAAAAGGACGACTGGCACCAGATCCGGTTGCAATTTGATGCGCGGCAGGGGATGCTCACGGTGGTCAGGGATCAGGAGTCTTTCCGGGAGCGGATCGGTGTTCCGGAGAAGTCGTGCTACCGGGTGTTTTTTGGCGCAAATGATTACAAGACCTTTAAGAATGCAGACGTGCCTCCCATGAAGATCCGTAATGTACGGATGAATGAACAGGGCGCGCTTCGTTATGTGTGGCCGCTGAATGAAGAAGCCGGCATGGTGGCCGCCGACTCGCTGGGCCGGCAACCAGGAATCGCCGTGAATCCAGTGTGGATCAAAAAGATGCATCGCAACTGGCAACCTTTGCAGCGGTTGTCCGTGAAAGGGCCTGTGAGCGTAGCATTCAATCAGCAGGAAGGTATTTTGTACCTCATCAGCTGCGATTCTTTATTCAGTTACCACCTGCTCCCCAATAAAGTAGTACCCGCCGTCTATACCAGCGGGCGACAAAATTTATTCAACGCCTACCAATCGCTATATAATGCAAGTACCCGTGAAATCTATACTTTCTCCCTTGACCTGAAAAGAATGGGTAGCCTGAAAGTAGATTCCCTCAGCTGGAATAAATACCTGGAGCCCCCGGCCCGCTCCTCCGGCTACGGCCACTTTAATAAGTACCTGCAGGGCGATAGTATGCTCTATACCTTCAACGGCTATGGCTTCTTTTTATACAAGAGTGATATCTACAGCAAGGCAGTGACATCTAACGGCAACACTGGTATTGATTCTGTAGGCAGTGGCATCACCCCACGTTACCTGGCGGCTGCCGGCGCTGATGCCAATGGCCTGTATATGATTGGTGGATATGGCAACGCCTCCGGTAAACAGGTACTGAATCCTAAAAACTTATACGACCTGCAATATTTCGATGCCCGCTCCCGCACTTTTAAAAAGTTGTATGAACTGAAAAAGGATACCGAAGAATTTGTCTTTGCCAATTCACTGGTGATCGATTCCGCGGAGCAATCGTATTTCGGATTAATATTTCCCAAGCATAAATTTAATTCCGGGCTGCAGATGATCAAAGGCTCGCTGCATAAGCCGGTGTTTACCACAGTGGGTAATCCCATCCCTTTTGAATTTCAGGATGTAGATGCTTATGCAGATCTTTTTTACAGTCCTGCTGCCAAACGATTTGTAGCCGTTACGCTGTATAGTCCGGACGATCATACCAACACCACCGTCAATATCTATTCTCTATACGATCCTCCTTTTCCGTTAGAAACTGCCCTGCCTCCGCCGGCAAGGATAGGAAAAGCCTGGCTGCTGGCCATCAGTATACTGACTGCCGGTTTACTATTGGGCGTTATTGGTGTAGGTTTATTAAAAAGGAAGGGAATGTCGGGAGATGCCCCCGCCACATTGGTTGACTATACAACGGAAGACATCGCGGAGCCCTCACCCCTGAAAAATGCCATCTACCTGTTTGGAGATTTCCAGGTATTCGATGAGGAGGGGAATGACATCACAAAATTATTTACCCCGCTGGTCAAAGAATTGTTTCTTATCATCCTCCTATACACCCTTAAATGGGAAAGAGGAATCAGTGCTGAAAAGCTGAAAGAACAGCTGTGGTTCGATAAATCACCGGAAAGCGCGCGGAATAACCTGGCGGTGAACATCGCCAAACTCAAAAATATCCTGGATAAAATAAAAGGGTGTGAGCTCTCCAAAGATACTGGCTACTGGAAAATAAAAACCGGCGAAGCGCCGCTGTACATCGATTACCTGGCATATTTATCGGGTATCCGTCAGGGTGATCGGGCTTCCCGATCGGGGATGATACAGCTGGGCGATATCATCCATCGGGGTAGTTTCCTGCCTACCGATGAACAGGATTGGCTGGACCCTTTCAAATCAGAGATCGCCAACGAAATAACAGACCGCTACCTGCACTACGCCGCCGCAGTGGATATAAAAGAAGATCCCGCCTTCCTGATCCGGATGGCCGATTACGGCTATGCCTTCGATGCGGTGAATGAAGATGTGATCCGGGTGAAATGCAAAGCCTTAGTACTGCAGGGGAAACATTCCCTGGCACGCGCTACCTTTGAAAATTTTGTGCGGGAGTACCGTAAATTATATGGGGAAGATTATTCGGCCGACTTCCAGCAAACCATTGCCTAATCTTATCCAGCAGCCCTCCTTATCCCGCCATTAATGGCTTTATTAATGGTTTTTTATTTTTTTTTGCCGTTATTTTGATAGTTCCCGCCAGATTAATCTTTTATTAATCATTTATTATTTCCTTGTGCCTTACTTGCAGAGAAATTCCTTTTGTATTCTATAAATCTACATTGCTGCCATGAAACGTTTAGCTATTCCATTTTTTCTGTTGATGATGATGGGTTCCGCGATTGCCCAAACCAAGCCCGGCACAGCCGCCAAAAAAGCGCCTGCGAAAACGGCGTCCACCGCCAAATCCAAACCGGCTGCTGCACCGGCCATTAAAAAAGAAGATGTGGAAGAGGGGAAAATATTGCTCACAAAATCTGATTGCCTGGCTTGTCATAAGGTAGATACCAAGCTAGTAGGCCCTGCCTATGCAGATGTGGCGAAGAAATACCCTTATTCCGCTACTAACATCGACCTGTTGTCCACAAAAATTATCAACGGTGGTTCCGGTACCTGGGGCGCAGTGCCTATGGCTGCACACCCGGCTTTGGCAGCCGCTGATGTGAAAAAGATGGTGACATATATTCTCTCTCTAAATGCAAAATAAAGTTCCACGTAAATGAAAAGAAACACATTATTGGTGATCCTGTTGTCAGGATTCAGCCTGTTTATTTATCAGTGTAAAGTCTCCAATAAAACGGCCGGTGTAAAGCGCGATGCGGCCGGGAACATTATTGTGAACCCACATCCCTCCCCCGCTTTTCAGTCGGTGAAGGAGAGTATGAAGTCTATCCAGGTGCCGGCAGGATTTCACCTGCAGCTGGTGGCCAGCGAGCCGATGATCAAAGAACCGGTGGCCATTGTATGGGATGGCAACGCCCGCATGTATGTGGCGGAAATGCGCACGTATATGCAGGATATCAATGGTACCGGCGAAAACCAGCCCATTTGCCGTATTTCTATGTTGGAAGATACCAACGGCGATGGTACCATGGATAAAAGTTCGGTCTTCATCGACAGTCTCGTACTACCCCGCATGATGCTCTGCATTGGGCATAAACTGCTGGTCAATGAAACCTTTACCTATAACATCTGGAGTTATACAGACACCAACGGCGACGGGATAGCAGATGCCAGGGAACTGGTATACAAAAACGACAAACCCGATACGCGCAACCTGGAACACCAGAAGAGCGGCCTTGTCTGGAACATGGATAACTGGATTTATGTAAGCTGCGACCCGGTACGGTATCGCTATGTAGCGGGTAAACTGGTACCTGATAGTCTTACTAACTCACCCGGCGGCCAATGGGGCCTCGGCAACGATGACTATGGCCGTATGTATTTTTCCAGCGCAGGCGCCGAAATTCCTGCACTCGGTTTTCAGATCAACCCCGCTTATGGTTTCCTGAATCCCAACGATCAGTACAACAAAGACTTCCTGGCGGTATGGCCTATCATTGCCACCCCGGATGTACAGGGCGGCATGAACCGCCTGCGTCCGGACACCACCCTGAATCACTTTACCGCCAGCTGCGGACAATCCGTTTTCAGAGGCGATGCCTTACCGGCAGATATGAAAGGAGATCTGCTGATCTGTGAGCCTGTAGGGCGTTTGATCAGAAGGGCCAAAGTGTCGGAGGTAGATGGTAAGATCACCCTGAAGAATGCCTACGAAGGACAACAGGAATTTATCACCTCCTATGATATGAACTTCCGCCCGGTGAATACCACCACCGGCCCGGATGGTTGTCTTTATATAGTAGATATGTACCGCGGCATCATCCAGGAAGCCACCTGGACAGCCGAAGGCAGCTTCCTGCGCCCGCGCATCCTGCAAAAAGGACTGGATAAGAATATTGGCCGTGGCCGTATTTACCGACTGGTGCATGATGGCTATAAACCCGACGCCAAACCACAACTGCTGGACGCCAGCGGCAACACATTAATCACCTGGCTCGATCATCCTAATGGCTGGTGGAGAGATAATGCACAGAAAGAAATTATCGCCAACGGCGACCTGTCAGTAGTACCTGCATTGAAAGCAATTGCTGCTGGTCAACATGCCAGCATTGGCAAAACTACCGGTGCCCTGGCACGTATTCACGCACTCTGGACCCTGGAAGGATTACATGCCATCGATAAACAAACACTCTTTACCGCCTTCAACGATCCGGATGCACAGGTGAGAAAAGCGGCGGTGTGGATCAGTGAAAGCTATCTGAAAAACGATGATGAAGAGATGATCGGCAAACTGGCGGCCCTGAAAAATGACCCCGCCGCAGCCGTGCAAATACAAATGGTACTGTCGCTGGCTGCCAGCAAATCAGCCAACGCTAAAGCCTTGCAAGTGGCCATGGTCAATAATTCTCCCTATACCAACATGCTGCACAGCGTAGCCAATAGCGTAGAAGTAAATACCAATACCAAATTATTCGGTAGCCGCCTGGCCAATATGCCTGCAGCACATCGTAACCTAATCCTCAACGGTGCCGCTATTTACAAGCAGCTCTGTTCTACCTGTCATGGTCCGGATGGTAAAGGTATTTTTGTTGGTGGCAACACCGCGGCTGCACCACCTTTTGTAGGCTCCAAACGCGTAAGCGGCAACAAGGATCTGATGATGAAAATTTTGCTCAATGGTTTATCCGGTCCTATTGATGGCAAAACCTACACCGATGTAATGGCCCCTTTTGGAGCAGCTAACTCCGATGAATGGGTGGCGTCTATCTTAAGCTACGTACGCTATAATTTCGGCAAAAACGAAAGAGGTAAATCGCCGGTAGTGGAAGTGGAAAATGTGAAACAGATGAGAGCCGCAGTAGCAGGCAGAGATAAACTCTGGACACTGGAAGAGCTGGAACAGTCGGGTAAATAACGCGAGTTTTTGTCTTTCTCAGGATTATACTGATTTAGATGATTTTCAAGATTTTTTTTACAGGATTTAAAAAGATTAGCGAAGATTGACATTATATTCATCTTCGCTAATTCTTTTAAATCCTGTAAAAATCCTAACTTATCTTCGCTAATCTTTCCATCTTATAAAAATCCAAAAAAAAATCTTGAAAATCATCTAAATCAGTATAATCCTGAGAAAGACAAAACTCGCACAGCAATGATTTAAATGATCAGACATGCGTCTTAAATTCCACTAACGAACATACTCATGCAAAGAAAAACAACAAAAAGTATAGCCGTTTACGTGATATCCCTGCTGGCATCCGTGCCGGTGTTTTCACAACAGCGGGATCTGAAACTATGGTACGACCATCCTTCCGGTAAGGTATGGGAAGCCGCACTGCCGGTAGGTAACGGCCGGTTGGCCGCTATGGTATATGGTAATCCGGAAGCCGAACTAATACGGCTAAACGAAAATACGGTATGGAGTGGTAGCCCGAACCGAAACGAAAATCCACATGCCTTAGCTGCGCTACCGGAAATCAGGCAGCTGATCTTTGCCGGTAAAACAAAAGAAGCGAATCAGCTGGCGGCAAAAAATATCCAGTCGGAGAAAATCAACGGTATGTGTTATCAGCCGGTAGGAGATCTGCAACTGACGTTCCCTGGTCATGAACAGTATACCGGTTATTCCCGGGAGCTGGACCTGCAAACAGCCGTAGCCAACACCGTTTACAGGGTAAACGGTGTGAAATACACCCGGCAGGTATTTGCATCAATTCCGGATCAGGCTATCATCATCCGGCTTAGCGCCGATAAGCCAGGCAGTATCACTTTTGCGGCATCGGTAAAGAGTCCGCAAAAATCGACCGTGGCGGTGAATGGTAATAATGAACTGGTATTGTCCGGTATCAGTGGCGACAAAGACGGTGTTCCCGGCAAAGTGAAATTCCAATCGCAGATACGTTTTAAAACCGAAGGCGGCACCGCTGCCGGTAGCAGCGATGCCATCCAGATCACCGGCGCCAACGCCGTAACGGTGTATGTTTCCATTGCCACCAACTTCGTGAACTATGCCGACATCAGCGCCGATGAAGCTAAACGTACTACCGCGTATATGAACAAGGTATGGCCTAAGAACTATACCGCCCTGCTGAAAGATCATATCACAGCTTATCAGCATTTTTTCAACCGGGTGCAACTCGACCTGGGTAGCACCGACTCCATAAAAAATCCTACCGATATCCGGGTGAGGGACTTTGCACACGGCAACGATCCGCAACTGGTAGCATTGTATTTCCAGTTTGGCAGATACCTGCTCATTGCGGCCTCACAGCCCGGCGGACAGCCAGCTAACCTGCAAGGCATCTGGAATCCGCTCATGAATCCACCATGGGGTAGCAAGTATACCATCAACATCAACACAGAAATGAATTACTGGCCGGCAGAAGAAGCCAATCTGACCGAGATGCATGAGCCACTGGTACAAATGGTGAAAGATTTGTCGGTTACCGGTCGTGAAACAGCGAAGACAATGTATGGCGCCGGAGGATGGGTAACTCATCATAATACAGACCTGTGGCGGATTACCGGCCCGGTAGATCCTATCTACTACGGCATGTGGCCCATGGGAGGCGCGTGGTTAAGCCGTCATCTCTGGGAAAAATATGCATTTAGTGGTGATAAGAAATACCTGCAAACGGTGTATCCTGCACTCAAAGGCGCTGCCGAATTTTACCTCGACTTCCTGGTAGAAGAACCGGAGCATAAATGGCTGGTGGTAGCACCTTCCATGTCGCCGGAAAATAGTCCCAAGGCACATCCCGGCGAATCGATTACTGCCGGCGCTACGATGGATAATCAGCTGGTATTCGATCTTTTTTCAAATACCATTCATGCCGCAGAAGCATTGAACACCGATAAAGAACTGGTAGCAAAAATGAAGGCTGCCCGCAAAAGATTGCCGCCTATGCAGGTTGGACAATACGGGCAATTGCAGGAATGGCTGCAGGACCTGGACAATCCAAATGATAAACACCGTCACGTGTCGCATTTATTTGGACTGTATCCTGCCAACCAGATTTCTCCTTATCGCACACCCCAATTATTTGCGGCCGCGCGTACGTCCCTGATTCAGCGCGGCGACGTTTCTACCGGCTGGTCTATGGGCTGGAAAGTAAATCTCTGGGCACGTTTGCTGGATGGCAACCATGCGTGGAAACTCATCAAAGATCAACTCACACCTGCCGGGGTGAACAAAGGCGAAAACAGCGGTGGAGGTACTTATCCCAACCTGTTCGATGCACATCCTCCTTTCCAGATAGATGGTAATTTTGGTTGCACGGCCGGGATCTGTGAAATGCTGCTGCAAAGCCAGGATGGCGCCGTTCATTTATTACCTGCGCTGCCGGACGACTGGAAGAATGGCCGTGTAAGCGGATTACGTGCAAGGGGTGGTTTTGAAATCAAAGAAATGATCTGGGAAAACGGACAGCTGAGTAAAATCACGATCGTATCCACACTGGGCGGCAATTTGCGCCTGCGTGTACCCAATGCGTTAAAAGAAAACGGACAGCTGAAAGCAGTCAGTGGTGATCAGTTGAATGTATTCTTCCAACCAGACGAAACAGCGAAAGCGGAGATAAGCCCGAAAGCAAATGTGGAGATAGACACGCTGAAAGAAACGATGCAATATGACTTGTCTACAAAGGTCGGGCAGGTGTATACGTTTACGAAGAAATAGAAAGTATGTTATTGTATTTAATAAAGACGCCGGACTATGTAGTCCGGCGTCTTTATTAAATCTAATACAATTGTTAATCCACCAGCTGTGCTTTCAGCCGCATCAGCGTAGCTTCCGCATCGGCATTGCAAAAACCCGGATGTACTTTCGATGTTTGAATAATGCTGCTCCGCGTAGCAGTGAGCCAGCGGAAACGTCCTGCTATATCCAGTTTGGCGATGGGGCCACCTGCTTTGCTGCCTTTGCTGATTTCCACAAAAGCTTCGAGGTAAGGCCGGATGGTATTGATATCTGTTGTTGGAGAAAATGCATGTAATCTTGCTTCATCCAGCGTGAATACGGCTTGTAAAAATTTTTGCTGCCTACAATAAAGGATCACACCTACATTCAAAAATTCTTCCCGCTCTACACTCGGTACCACGCGTATTACGGCATATTCATATAAGTGCTTGTCTTGCATGTTGTGCTTCTTTTACAAAAATTTCGGAGTGGCTGATCCGCGATGTTAAAAATTCAAAATAAACCTGCCTGCGTTCTTCCGGTGATTCGTCGGAGTGATCAATTACCAGCCATTCATCGGGTATGATATTCACGATGGCACGTATACGCTCAGGCGTTAGTAGCAAACGGAAGGCGGCATCTGTGCTTTCCAGTTCACTGGCTTGCGGCAACAGTACGTGGTCTTTTACCTGCACAAACGGGCGTAGGGCCTGTTCCTGCCAGTTATGCCAGGAGTGATGGAAGTAGAGGGCAGCACCTGCATCTATCAACCATAATTCATTGCGCCACATCAGCATATTGGTATTGCGGGGGGTACGGTCTACGTTGGTAAGCAGACAGTCCAGCCACACAATCTGCGAAGCCAGTGCCGGCGCTATGGTATTAACGGTAGGGTCGTAGGTGGTGGCACCGGAGAGATAGTGCAGGGCAAGATTGAGTCCCACACTTCTTTTCAGGAGATCCTGTATTTCTTCGTCTGGCTCCGTGCGGCCAAAGGCCTCGTCCAGGTTGGCAAAAACCAGTTCCGGCACTTTTAATCCCAGCACGCGGGCTATTTCATCGCCGATCAATTCGGCAATGAGGGCTTTTACGCCCTGCCCGGCTCCCCGGAACTTAAGTGCGTACAGGAATCCGTCATCTGCTTCGGCTATTGCCGGCAGTGAGCCCCCTTCACGCAACGGCGTTACATAGCGGGTTACATTGACAGTCCTTAGCTGAAGTTGAATATCATCTATCATCTAATATCTGGTTATTGTTTTCATTAATAAGTATCAAATATCCGCATTTTTTTGCAGCGAATTTTTGTCTTGTTCAGGATTATACTGATTTAGAT
>NZ_DATCVJ010000986.1:0-3346 GCF_036566945.1 Chitinophaga sp.
TCGTTTTCAGCAGGTTACCCGCTTTGGTCAGGTATTCTTTGTTCTGGAGAACGATCGTGTCTGTTTTAATATCCTGTTTGGCAGCGAAATTATCCCAGTCGAAATCCGGCGCCAGTTTTTTCAGGTCCGCATAAGCTGATCTGTTATAGGTTTTAACCGGATCGCGCAACTCCACGTTTGTGAGCTGTATGTTAGCCAGTTTGGTTTCGAAATCGAGCACAGTTTTACCGGGATTTGCTTCTGTAAAGCCGGCCAGCTTAAACATTTTGTCTACGTGCGCTAAAAATTCGCTGCGTACATTTTTGGTAGCAGAATCCTGTCTTTCGTAGTAGCTTTTTTCGCCTAAACTTAAACCACCTTGTCCCTGATAAAGCACGTTCATCTTACTGTTTCTGGCATCTGCATCAGCACCAAATCCGGTAAAGCTGGATACGCCGATTTTTTGCAGTTCACCGGTTACGCTGGCCCAGTCAGCGAGTGACTTGATACCATTAATTTTATCGAGGTAAGGTTGCAGTGGTGTGATGCCGCGTTGCTCAATGGTAGCGGTATCGAGGAAAGAAGAATAGTAATCAGCGATTTGTTGTTCTTCTGTACCTTTTTTCAGGTCGGTTTTGCTGGTGATTTCAGCAATGATTCCTTTGAGGCGAACTTCCTTGTTTTCTTTATCGAGGATATTGAATGCTCCCCAGCGACTTTCAGTAGAAGGAATAGGATTATTCTTTTTCCAGTTTCCGTTTACATAGTTGTCAAAATCTTCACAGGCTTTGGTGGAAGAGTCGATATCGGCCAGGTTAAATGCCGGCACCTTCATGGTGTCTGCCGTTTCTCCCTGGTGCGAGGAACTGTTGGAATTGCAGGCTGCAAAAGTAACCATGGCAGCCAGCAACGGTAGTTTTACCGCATTGGTTTTGTTCATATATAAAACAGGTTTAGTATTTAAAGTTATGGAAAACGGGGCATGTTGCTGCAAAGGTTTTTTATGAACGGCAATCTCCGCGGTGGTGGCTCAGCGGATCAAATCCCATAATCTCTAAATAATTAGGTAGGTTTGTGTTACGTAAATTCAGATATAGATGACTTTCAGGTTTAAATTGTACAGGGTCACAACGGCAATTGCGTTGATGATTTCCGGTTTTTTCACATTTTCGGCATTATCCAGCATCCTGTTTTTGGGAATGAACCTGGGAGCAGTCATCGCACTGCTTACGCTGGGCGCCTGTTTTATTCATAGCGTTTTATCTTTATATCTTCAGCGGAGTATCCTGTTACCAGAAATTCCGTTGAAGGAAAGCACCCCCGGCGGCATACGTATTATGGGCTCCATAGGAATCATATTTCCCCTGCTCATGATATTTTGCGGATTAACGCTGGTACTGGTCACACCGGAACAAATGAAGGAAGCGATATTAACGTTACCGGCCGAACAGCAGGCAGCCATTAGACCTAATATGCTGAAACCCATCGGCGTTATTTGTTTGGTGGTGGGTGCGTTGTTTACATTAAATATTAATTTGTCTTTCCGGTTTCTGCGTCAATGGCAGCAACAGCAGCAACACAACGATACACCGGAAGAAGAATAAAAAAATGGGGTTATGGAAAAGCGGGAGATAGCCAACAGAGACGACATCAAAGAACTGATTAACAGTTTTTACGAGAAAGTTAAAGCGGATGAACTGATCGGATTTATTTTTAATGAGGTGGCCAAGGTAGACTGGCCCCATCATCTGCCCATCATGTATGATTTCTGGGAAAGCCTGCTACTGGAAGGTACCAGCTATGGCAGAAACGCCATGGACCCTCATTTTAAGCTGAATAAACTGGTTCCCCTGGAGCCGGCATATTTTGATCGCTGGCTGGCGTTATTTGAAGCGACAGTCAACACCCTTTTTACGGGAGAAAAGGCGGAACTGGCGCTTACCCGTGCCCGGTCCATCAAGGAGATTATGGCGTTTAAAATGAAACAGATCAATCATCCGGACACCGACAAAAATATCCCGCTCGTTAACCCGGGCAATAAACAATAAAACAAGCAGTGTACTATGCAACCATTAGCGGAGCGGTTAAGACCGGTAACGTTGGATGAACTGGTGGGGCAGGAACATCTTACCGGCAAGGACAGTATTTTAAGGAAAGCGATAGCGCAGGGCATGATCCCTTCCATGATTTTGTGGGGTCCTCCGGGTGTGGGTAAAACTACGATTGCCAATATTATTGCGCATACATTACAGGTGCCGTTTTATACCCTCAGCGCCATTTCAGCCGGTGTAAAGGAAGTGAGGGAAGTGATTGAAATGGCCAGAAGACAGCAGCATGCGGTATTGTTTATAGATGAAATTCACCGGTTTAATAAATCCCAGCAGGATGCGCTGTTAGGCGCCGTAGAAAAGGGGATCATCACCCTTATTGGCGCCACCACCGAAAACCCTTCTTTTGAAGTAAATGCGGCGGTATTATCACGTAGTCAGGTATATGTACTCAAGCCACTGGGCAACGATCAGTTAATGACCCTGTTGCAACAGGCCATGGAGCGTGATGAATGGCTGCGGAGCAAAAACATTACTTTAAAAGAAACCACTGCCCTCTTTAATATTTCAGGGGGAGATGCCCGCAAATTACTGAACCTGTTTGAACTGGTAGTGACCACACTGCAGGAAGATCCTATCGTTATCACCGATAAGAAAGTAATGGATATTGCGCAACAGCGTGTAGCCATTTACGATAAAAGCGGAGAGCAGCACTACGATATTATTTCTGCGTTCATTAAATCCATTCGTGGCAGCGATCCGAATGCCGCCTTATACTATCTCGCCAGAATGATTGACGGTGGAGAAGATGTGAAATTCATTGCACGCAGACTGGTCATCCTGGCATCGGAAGATATTGGCAATGCCAATCCCAATGCACAGCTACTGGCCACCAGCTGTTTCCAGGCGGTAAACCTGATAGGCTATCCTGAATCGAGAATTATTCTCTCGCAATGTGTTACGTACCTCGCGGCCTCTGCTAAAAGCAATGCTGCCGTTACGGCTATCAGCGCAGCACAATCGATCGTTGCTAAAACCGGTGATCTGCCAGTGCCTATGCATATCAGGAACGCCCCTACGAAAATGATGAAACAAATGGGCTATGGTGATGGATATGCGTATGCACACAGTTATGAAAATAACTTTGTGGTACAGGAGTTTTTGCCCGATGCAATTAAAGGAACGAAGTTTTATGAACCGGGGAATAACCCGCGGGAAGAGGAACTACGGAAGTACCTGAAGAATTTGTGGAAGGAGAAGTATAATTATTAAAGCGAGTTTTTGTCTTTGTTCAGGATTATACTGATTTAGATGATTTT
>NZ_DATCVJ010000987.1:0-7445 GCF_036566945.1 Chitinophaga sp.
TCAGTATAATCCTGAGTAAGACAAAATCCGCGCTGATTAAAACAATCCGTACAACTGTGAATCAATCTTAGAGATAATTTCTCCCAGATCTTCATCGCTTTCCGGAAATTTATTTTTATCGATATCTATAATCAGTAACGGACCTTCTTTATATTTCTCGATCCAGTTATTATAATATTCGTTCAGGCGTTTCAGATAGTCCAAACGGATATTTTCTTCGTACTCTCTTCCTCTTTTCTGAATCTGTGCTACCAGGGTAGGTACAGATGCCTGCAGATAAATCAACAGGTCTGGTGGTTTCACCATGCTTTTCAGCGTTTCAAAAAAGTTGAAATAGTTGTCGAAATCTCGTTTGGTCATCAGCCCCATTTCGTACAGGTTAGGCGCAAAAATGTGCGCATCTTCATAAATAGTACGATCCTGGATCACCGTTTCTTTTCCGTTCTGCACTTCCAGCAGTTGCTTCAGTCTGCCGTTCAGAAAATATACCTGCAGGTTAAAAGACCAGCGGGGCATATCTTCATAAAAATCATTCAAATATGGATTGTGCTCTACATCCTCATATTGCGGGTGCCACTTGTAATGTCTGCACAGCATTTCTGTGAGTGTAGTTTTGCCGGCGCCGATATTGCCGGCGATAGCTATATGCTTAATCTTATTCTGTTTTGCCATGCGATGATAGGTGTAATATTGAAAATAGCTACAGTTCGCGACTTTTTCAATAATAATTTATACCAATAAGTTTTTTCGCCTGTTGCAAAGTTTGTGCCGCATTCGCTCTTGCCTTCTCTGCACCGGCTTTCATAATTTTCTTTAAATAATCCGTATCCTGCTGTAATTCTTTTGCTCTTTCACGGATAGGAGAAATAAATTTCACCATATCTTCTCCCAGCTGTTTCTTCAAATCGCCAAAACGGATATTACCAGTCGTGTTCCATGCTTCTTCATAGAAAGACACCGCATCCGGCGTGGTGTTCACCAGTCGCAGCAGATCCAGCAGATTTCTTACTGATTCCGGCATAGGAGCGCCGGGCACACCAGAACCGCTGTCGGTTTTAGCTTTTTTAATTTTGGCGATGATCTTATCATCTTCATCTGCCAGGTACAAAGTAGCCATTTCATTTTCACTCTTACTCATCTTCCCTTCTCCATCCAGGCTTGGGATGCGCACCAGGCTATCGCCGTAGTTGAATGCCTGTGGTTCCGGGAACAAGTCACCATAACGGTGGTTAAAACGTTGCGCAAAGTTGCGGGCCATTTCCAGGTGTTGCCCCTGGTCTTTACCCACCGGCACTTTTACGGCACGTTGTATTAATATATCCACGCTCATGAGCACAGGGTAGGTCAACAACCCTGCATTCACATTCTGTGGCTGCAAACGCACTTTATCCTTAAATGTAGGCACCTTTTCGAGCTCCCCTACGTAGGCCAGCATATTCATCAGCAGATACAGTTCAGAAATTTCAGGAATATCGCTCTGTACGTACAGGGATACCTTTTCTGGATCCAGTCCGGACGCAATATTCTCGGCCAGTACCCGCATCACATTGCCCGGCAGATCTTTGGGATCCGGGTGGGTAGTCAGTGAATGCCAGTCTGCCACAAAAAAGTAGCAGTTAAAATCTTCCTGCATCCGGATATAATTACGGATTGCGCCAAAATAATTGCCTAAATGCAAATAACCGGTGGGGCGTATGCCGCTTACCACAATTTCTTTTTCAGTAGCCATAACAGGGCGCAATTTAATCAAAAAGCGGAAAGCTTAAAGCAGAAAGCAAAAAGCAATAGTAGCGGGCGACAGGAGCAAGCGATTAATAATCAACCAGCCTTCTATCTGCTGCCATGGCTTTTTGCTTTCTGCTTTTAGCTTTCCGCCTTTTTTCTGGCCGTTTATCCCTAATTTTGGGACACTATCATATTTACCATTTATATTTCATTATCTTTTGATTTAATTTGATTATGGAAGTGAACGACGCACTGGTGCAACAACTGGCAGATCTGGCCAGACTGGAATTTAACGACCAGGAAAAGGTGGAAATACGCGGGGAACTGCAACGTATGATCACCTTCGTGGAGAAGCTCAATGAACTGGATACCACCAACGTAAAACCATTACTTCATCTTACAGATGATTATAATGTTTTTCGGGAAGACAGGGTTATTCCAGGTATTACACGTGAAGAGGCCCTGCAGAACGCGCCATCCGCCACTGAGGAATACTTTAAAGTGCCGAAAATTATAAAGAAATAACCCACATGCAAAAGTCCGTCATCCACCTGGAAGATATCAGGAAAAGTTATTTTCTCGGAAAAAATGAACTGCCGGTACTCAAAGGTGTAACATTAGACATTTTTAAAAATGAATATGTAGCACTGATGGGCCCCTCCGGTTCCGGTAAATCTACCCTGATGAATATCCTGGGATGCCTGGATACCCCCACCAATGGTAAATATATCCTCAGCGGACATGATGTGAGTAAAATGGAAGACAATGACCTCGCCACCGTACGTGGCAAGGAAATAGGCTTCGTTTTCCAACAGTTTAACCTGATGCCACGACTCACCGCCCTGGAAAATGTGGCCATCCCACTGATCTATGCCGGTGTGAATAAAAAAGAAAGAACAGAAAGGGCCATTGCCATGCTGGAAAAAGTAGGACTGGGCGAACGCTATAAACACAAGCCCAACGAACTTTCTGGTGGACAATGCCAGCGCGTGGCCATCGCCCGCGCCCTGGTAAATAATCCCTCCCTGATCCTGGCAGATGAACCCACCGGTAACCTCGACTCTAAAACATCGGTGGAAATCATGGAAATCTTTGGCACCATCCATGCCTCTGGAAATACCGTGGTACTGGTAACGCACGAAGAAGACATTGCCGATCATGCCAGGCGCGTAATCCGCTTACGCGATGGAGTGATTGAATCCGATAGGGTGAATGAAAAAGTAATAGCACACTAGAAGAATTTCAAATTACGAATTACGAATTACGGAGTTGTGAGTAGATAACAGCGGATGACCTTCGCGAAATATCTACCCACAACTCCGTAATTCGTAATTCGTAATTCGTAATTTGCATTAAATAACACCCATGTCATTTAAGATATACACTAAAACAGGCGACAAAGGGAAAACATCCCTCATCGGCGGGACCAAAGTACCCAAGAGCGATGTGCGCATTGATGCCTATGGCACTGTTGATGAACTCAATTCTTATATAGGGCTCGTGAATGACTATATCGCTGATCCCGACACCAAACAGTTGCTCCGCGAAGTACAGGACCGCCTTTTCACCATTGGCGCCGCCCTGGCCTGCGATCCCGACAAAGAAACCAAATTAAAAATACCAGACCTGCACGAAGAAGATATTACACTGCTGGAAAAAAGCATCGACCAGATGAATGAGGAACTTCCCGTGATGAAATCATTCATTTTACCCGGTGGCCATGTAGCCGTATCTACCTGCCATATTGCGCGCTGCGTGTGCCGCCGTACGGAAAGGCTTTGCGTAGGTATGCAGGAACACGATATGTTCATTGAACCACTGGTACTGAAATATATTAACCGCCTCAGCGACTACCTTTTTGTATTGGCCCGCTGGGTAGGACATAAGCTGGGTGTGGATGAAATTCCATGGAAACCCCGGGTATAGAAAATTTCTTAAATTCGCTTCATGTTTACAGGAATCATAGAAACACTAGCAGAAGTAGTATCTACCAGGAAAGACGGTGGTAACCTGGTAATAACGATACAAACACCACTCGCCGGCGAATTAAAAATAGACCAGAGCGTCGCACATAATGGCGTATGTCTTACCGTAACCAATATACAGGGAGATACCTACGAAACTGTTGCTGTAGCGGAAACATTGCAAAAAACCAATCTCGGTCAGCTCACTCCTACCCAGTTTGTGAACCTGGAAAGAGCCATGGTATTCAACGGTCGCATTGATGGTCACCTGGTGCAGGGTCACGTAGACAGTGTAGGAGAATGTATTTCCTGCCAGGAACAGGATGGTAGCTGGTTATACCGTTTCCGTTTTCCAAAGGAATTTGCTGCCCTCATTGTGGAAAAAGGAAGCATCTGCATGAACGGCATTAGCCTGACTGTATTTGATGTTACCCATGATGAGTTTTCAGTAGCCATCATTCCATACACTTACGAACATACGAACGTATCTAAAATAAAACCCGGCGCACTGATCAACCTGGAATTTGATATTCTCGGTAAATATGTAGCCAGACAATTAGCGGTAAGAAGCTAATCATTAGCCATCCTCACCATTATTTACCAAAGCTAACAGCTGAATGCTAAGATACTTTCTCTGCTGCGCCGTACTTTTCGTTGGTCTGTTGGCAAATGCCCAACAGGCCAGCGTGGTAAGGATCACCGGCAGTTACGATCCTGCTGCAGTGACGGAACTCTATAACAGCGCTCCTATTGGTATACAGCTACTCTTCAGCGATAGCTCTTCCCAGTCTACCACCGGCTACGCGAAAGGCAATTACCGGTGGAATAAATTAAATATCAGCAGCAGTAATGGCAGCATCCGAAACGGCATACTATATTTCGACAGGCAGCAACTGGTCAACGATCATTATCGTATCACCCTCACCGTTACCTCCGGCAATAGTGCACCACTGCAAACCACGCTCAGCTTTCCGTATATTACCGGCATCCGCTTCAATCACTACGCCGACAGCGTTAAACGTGATATCCGGTTTTATCTGAATGTAGAAGGAAAGTTCAATAGCGGAAAAATATTTCCTTTAGATACCACCACCATCAGATTTGCGACCTCCACAGGAAAAATAATAGGACAGGATTTATTGCTGGAGAAAAATGATTCTTCAAAAACAGTGATGGTAGAAGCCTGGTATAAACCAAACGATCGCCTGTACCTGCGATCAGTAATCCCCGTAAAACAAGCGCCGGACAATGATTCCCTGTTGATGAAAACTTCTCCCGAAGGGAACAAAAAGAAAAAAAGACAATAACTATATCAGCATCCGTGATTTCAACTCCAGGTATTTATTCACCACATTCAGGGTAAGTTGTTCCGGAGGGCTCAACAACGACATGATACCATATTTCGCCAGCTCCTTTACAATCAGTTTTTTATCGTAGGCAAATTTTTGCGCAATAGTTTGTTTGTAAATGCCCTCTATATCATGGGCAGGTTGCTCTGTTATTTTCTTTAACTCAGTATTCTCAAAAAATACGACCAGCACCAGGTGATAACGTGCCAGCCGGCGAAGAAAAGGAAGCTGCCGTTGCAGGCTGGACATCGACTCAAAGTTGGTATATACCATCAACAGGGAACGGGTAGATACACTGCTACGCAACTGTACACTCAATGCTTCATAGTCACTTTCCTGCCAGTGTGTTTCCTGTGCATAAAGCATTTCCAGGATCTTATTCACCTGTACTTTTTTATTGCTGGCTGGCAGCACTTCTACTTTGTTTTCTGTAAACGCTACCAATCCTGCTTTATCGCCTTTATTAACGGCTACATTACTAAATACCAGCGAGGCATTGATCGCATAATCCAGCAGCGATAATCCATTAAAGGGCATCTTCATGGTACGCCCTTTATCTATAACAGAATACACCTGCTGGGATCTTTCTTCCACATAATTATTCACCATCAGGTTGCCCGTACGGGCAGATGCCTTCCAGTTTAACATCCTCACATCATCGCCCTTGGCATAGGGCTTAATGTGATCAAACTCCATGCTATGCCCGATGATACGACGTTTATGCACACCTATTTCATTCAGCCGGTTCATATAGGAATACAATTCAAAATGCCGCAACTGATGAAAGCTGGGATACACACTTACTTCCTGCTCGTTATTAAACACAAACCGGCGGCTGATAATACCCAATATACTTCTAACAAATACATTAGTATATCCAAAGTGATACACGCCTCTTTCCAGCGGACGCAATACATACCGGAAAACATGTACCCCATTGCCTCCTACTTTTGCACTTAAAGAAAAATCGCGTTCCTGAAATTGAAAAGGCAATTCTTCAATCACATTCACCACAACAGGAAAAGGATACCGGTTATGAAAATCAAGCAATACTTCATTATCATCGCCGTTACTGAAACGGTTGCTGGTTTTACGTTCCATGGATACGATACCAGCAGGACGCAGCAACAGTAACACCATATCCAACAGCATTATTCCTATCAGCACAATAAAAGCTATGATCGCCACATTGTAAATGCGTGGAATAAAAAATGCGATGATAAACAACAGTACATTTATTCCCAACAGGAGGTAAAGCCGGTTGGTAAAAAAAAGTATCTGGTATAAATTATTCTTTACAGTTGCTGACATATTTTTCTGGCTTATCTCGGTACTTCCACCATCTTAATAATCTGTGCAATTACATCATCTGTTTTAATACCTTCCATTTCCTTTTCAGGCGTAAGAATAATACGATGACGTAATACATGTGGAATCATTTCCACCACATCGTCCGGAATGACAAAGTCCCTGTTTTTCATAGCAGCGGAAGCTTTTGCACAGTTCATAACGGCAATGGATGCACGTGGTGAAGCACCCAGATACAATGATGAATTCATACGTGTTTCATTGATAATAGCAGCGATGTAGTGAAACAGTTTATCATCCACCACTACCCGTCTTACCTGGTTTTGATACTCAATGATCTGGGTAGTAGTTACCACTTTACTGATCATTTTTGTGAGATCAGTTTCTCCGCTGAAATGGTGAATACTGCGCAGCACTGCTACTTCCTCCTGCAGATCGGGATACTTTACTTCTATCTTAAAAAGAAAGCGGTCCAGCTGCGCTTCCGGCAGGCGGTAAGTACCTTCCTGTTCAATGGGGTTCTGTGTGGCAATCACCATAAAAGGGCGATCCAATGACCAGGTAGTACCATCATTGGTGATCTGCCTTTCTTCCATTACTTCAAACAGGGCAGATTGTGTTTTAGCCGGCGCGCGGTTTATTTCATCAATCAATACCAGGTTGCTGAAAATGGGGCCTTTTTTATATTCAAACTCTCTTGTCTGAGGATTAAATACGGAGGTACCCAACACATCGGCCGGCATCAGGTCGGGCGTAAACTGGATACGGCTGAAATCTGCATCCACACACTGCGCCAGCAATTTCGCGGTTAATGTTTTAGCCACACCTGGAACACCTTCTATCAGCACATGCCCCTGCGTCAGCAAACCTGCAATCAGCAAATCCACCATCTGATGCTGCCCCACAATTACCTTGGCTATTTGCTCCCTGATAGCTTCCACACCTTCATGCAAAGCAGAAAAATCAGTCCTGGGTTGAAATGTATTGGTGTCCATTATTTATTTCGTGTTTAAATAAAATAGTTGAATGCGTTTGTAAAATTCCTTCAGATAGTCATCGCTTATATTTCCTTCCAGCTGTATGTGATGCATCATCTGCA
>NZ_DATCVJ010000988.1:0-5444 GCF_036566945.1 Chitinophaga sp.
CCAAACTGATAGCCGAAAATGCACTGCCAGGAACGGTAGGTGTAACCGCCGCAGATTTTCTTTTACCGGATTCTATTACGTTTAAGGATTATAATAATAATCTTTCTTTCCCGGTAGGTGTACAATTATCGGCGCTGACAGCTAACCCCGGTAAGAAAGTAGCGCTGGCGGTAGACCTGATCTCTCCATCTGTTTACAAACTGGATTCTGCCAAAAGAACGATCGTGATGGTGGTAGATGCAGAAGGCTTAAAATATAATCCATATTCCGGTACCGCACTGCAATTACCTGCAGCAGTAGGTGCGTCGGTGACTATCAAGGCGGCCGACTTTGACCTTGGCGGAGAAGGATGGGGATATCATGATAATACAGACGCCAACATCCCAAATACCTATCGGCCGAATGAAGGCGTAGATATTGAAAACAGTGGCGGGAACATCGGCTTCACCGCCGATGGTGAATGGCTGAAATATACGGTGGAATCTTCCGTTACCGGAGATTACGATGTGGCGATCGCCCTGACCACACCCAATCCTGGTGACCGAGGTGTGCACGTGGAAGTGGATGGTGTGAATCAAACCGGCAGAATCCAGTTTGATAACACCGGCGGCTGGGGCAACTGGGTATATTTTCATGGCACCATGCACTTTACACCTGGTAAGCACCTGGTGAGATTTGTATGGGAAACAGGAGATACCAATCTGAGAGATTTTATATTCACCAGAAAAAATTAAATACTTACATGGGGTTGTTCATCAGGAACAATCCCATTTCTTTTCCCCTGAAAACCTTAATCCACGTATATGAAAACTACCTGGTTCTTTCGCCGGAGATTTTTATGGCTGCTGGCGGTATTCTTTATTTCACTTACCGCACAATCGCAAACATGGCAACTGATTAACCCGCTTTAACCTACTAAAGATGCGTTTGTAGCCGCTTATTCTGTGGCAGTAATAATTCTTTTGGAATGGAATTATCTTATGACCATGCATTCAGTGCTCCGGGAGGTGGAACGAATTTTAATGGCAATATCTCTGCCGCCAGCTGGAGAAGTAAAAATGACAATGAAAGGCGCGCCTATGCATATACCTATGATGGCTCCAACCGCTTAATAAAGGCTCAGTTTACCCAGTATACTGCAGGTTGGAATACCACGGCAGGAAAGGATTATACCGCCATGATGGGGGATGGTGTTACACCTGTTTCCGCCTATGATGCGAATGGTAATATTCAGAAGATGACCCATTTTACAGCACCTTCCACGAAGATCGATGAACTGGTTTATAACTATAACTATGTAGCAGATGGGAATAAACTTTGGCGGGTGACAGATAACTTTAATAGCCCGGCAAGTATACTAGGAGATTTCAAGGAAATCACAAGTGGTCAGAATCAGGATTACAGTTATGATGCCAATGGTAATCTGGCAGTGGACAATAACAAAGGCATCAGCAGTATTACCTACAATCACCTGAACCTACCTACACTGATCACCATTACCGGAAAAGGAACCATTGGTTATACTTATGATGCGCTGGGTAACAAACTGAAAAAAACAGTTACGGATAACACCATCAGTAAGACTACCACAACAATGTATATAGATGGATTTCAGTACACGCGTGATACGCTCTTTCAGTTTGCACATGAAGATGGACGGGTGCGCCGTAAGCCAGATGGTAGCTATATATTCGATTACTTTGAAAAAGATCATCTAGGTAGTGTACGTGTCACTCTCACGGAAGAATCAACCGTAATACCTTACCTGGTGGCGGGTATGGAACCACAAAACGCATCAGCAGAAGATACTTATTACTACAACATTGAGGAAACCCGTACAAAAAAACCGATGGCATATCCTGCCACGGATAGTAGCAATAGATTTGCCGCAAAACTGGATGGAGAACAGCGCAAAACAGGTCCGGCCATTATCCTGAAAGTTATGGCGGGAGACACGCTGAACATCCGTGCGAACAGCTGGTATCAGTATAATGAACGAAAACCGGATGATCGAAAAGTTCCATTGGAAGAATTGGCACTATCCATGGCCAATAATCTTCTTCCACAGGCAGCAAAACTGGCTACTGATGTAGTCAATACTGCCAACCCCCTTTCGGCAGCTATCTTCTCATTATTACAGGCCCGCCAGCCAGATGATCCGGCAGTGAATCGTAAGCCCAAGGCATACCTGAACTGGATACTACTGGATGAAGATCTTAATCCAATACCAGAAGATACCACCATCAATCCATTAAATCGAAAGGAATACAAAGGGTATCAACAGGTGGGCAACGCCGGTGAAATCACCCAACATGTGAAGAAGGATTGGACGATTGAAAAGAGCGGATTTGTGTATATATTTACAAGTAATGAAAGCCCGGATGCGGATGTCTATTTTGATGATTTGGGAATAATGAGTTTGAGTGGATCGCTGTTAGAGGTCAGTCACTATTATCCTTTTGGGTTGAAGATCGCAGGGATTAGTTCGAATGCGGTGGGGATGTTGGAGAACCGCATTAAGTATAATGGGATCGAGTTTACCAGTGATCTGGGGCTTGATATATACGATGCACAATTTAGGAATCTTGATCCGCAGATAGGAAGGTGGCGGCAGATAGACCCAAAGCCGAATGACGCTATATCTCCTTATGCTGCAATGGACAATAATCCGATCAGATATAGTGACTTTTTAGGAGATACTACAATAGCTGGAGCTGGTTTTTGGAGGAATGCCTGGGAGGGATTAAAAGATGGTGGGAGAGCGACAGCCTCCTGGGTTAAGAGTTTAGGAACGACAGAAGGGATTGGTAATACCTTAGATGGTATGGCAGCGATGTCTCCGTTTAATGTTGATGAAGGCGCTGTTGGTGCCCGGGCTCAAATGATTGGTAATGCAGTAAATTATGTCGGTAACATCCCTAATAAAACAAGCGATCAAATCGGCCATGATGTGGGATTTGGGGTTGAAAAGATAGGAGAAGTTGTTTTAGCATCAAAAGGAAGTAGTATTGTTTCTAATGCCCTTAGGGCAACGGCTTTCGTAGATATGGCTGCAGAGGCGGAAATTGTTACCCCTCTAGTAAACAGTCGAGGTGTACCATATCCGCGGATTTCTGTCAATGGCTACGGAGAAGTACCATTTCCTGAAGGGCCATTTGTTCCAAATAATTCCTCAACGCTTAGAAGTAGTTTTACAACAGGATATAAAATGGAATTCAGAAACTGGTGGACGGAACAAGGTAGACCTTGGCCTACTGCCCCGGAAGGAAGTAGTATTAATATTCACCATATCAAACCTTTAAAATTCGGAGGAACAAATAACTTTGAAAATCTGGTTCCACTAGTTCAGCCTTTAGAACATCAACCGTTCACTAACTGGTGGCGAAATTTTAACCATTAAATCTAATAAAATGAATGATACACTTTTAAATAAGATAAAAAATATTGAAAGGAATCCTTCCGATGAAAAAATTCTTACAGACGAAGGACTTGAGGCGACTTTTACATTTAATAAAGGCGCCACTGAGAATGGAATAGCGGAGGCTGATGGATTCTTTAAAAATAATATTCCAACAGAATTTATCGAATTCCTCAAACTTTATAATGGATGCATTCTTTTTAATGTGGATGGTATAGGAGGCTTTCAGATATTTAGTGATGATAAGCTTGTTAGTGAGAACAAATTCCAGAAATTGAATTTTGAGGATGACTGGGATGACAACGTAATTATTTTTTGTTCGTGTATTGGAGATGGTGATTACATAGGATTTCGTTTATTAAATGATGGATATGAAATAATTGATTGTTTTGGAGAAGAAATCCCTTTAAATTGGCTTGCTATAGAGACTTCATTTGATGTTTTTCTTGAGAAATTAATCGACCATAAAGGAGGGAAATATTGGTTGTCAACTGAATAGGAATAAATCTTCATTTACTGGGTCTATTTGTGTGATTTAAGGGTGATTGGTGTGAATAACAAGAAGTTAGTTTCGATACTATAGAGAATACAGTAAACAGTTATCGAGGTGATATTGTTAATCATTATAGGGAGATATTTAATGAAATTCCGAGAATTTATGTTGGGAATAAAGGCTTATGTGATTTCTCCATGGCTTTCGTATTCTTGAATGTAATGCCGCGGATGAAAGAATTGTACTGCCTGGTGTTATCCCTGTTCTCTACAAAGATGAAAAGAGCTGCTATTTTTAAATTCGAAGATAGGTACGTGGTCCATAGCGAATCTACAGTAATAGATGGCTATGGAGTGGCCTCTGATCCATATATTAGAATGAGTATGGCATCTACAATGCAAGAAGTTGTAAGAAGTTTACTATATGCACTGGAAGCAAGTAAAACAAATGTTTTAGCTCCCAATGAGGATACTTTTTGAAACAACATTTAAAATTTATGGAGGGTAAAAGCCATAAAGGTTTATATGACAATTCTATTTGTTGTTCAGTGCATGAAAAAGATAATGAAATTATCCTTTCACCCTCAATTAATATGGGGATTGCCGGCAGTTTCAGACATTGCCATGATAGAAAAGTTATTGTAAAGGCAAATGGGATAACGGGAGAGCTGTGTAACATTGGTAGAAGCTTTAAGTAGATGTGAATAAAGCTGCATATCATGGAATTCGAATCGCATTTTACAGATTGAATATAAACTGGGAATGGCAACGTATATTTTTATAAAGTCAAAAATGACAAAGATGAAAAGGGCTACTATTCTTAAATTTGAGAATGGATACGTTATACACAGTGATTCTACAACTATTAATGGATATGGTATAGCCTCTGAACCGTACATTATTATTGACGGGAGCCCATCAATGGAGCGTATTCTTAATGAGATATTATATTCATTAGAATCAAGCAAAATAAATGTTATTGACGCCGATTCAGAAAATTCATCAAAAGAATACTTTAAATCAATAGGAATAAAACGACGTAAGGATTTATACAAGAATTCCATTTGTTGCTCTGTATTTGAAAAGGATAATTTCATTATTCTTTTGCCAACAGCTAACATGGGGCCCAGTGAAGGATTTAGACCCTATCTTGATGGAAAAGTGGAGATCCCAATAAATGCAAGTAAAGAAGAGAAGTGTAATGCATTGGTTGAAGCGCTAAGCAGGTGTGAATAAAGCAATATATTTTGAGGATGAGCATCCCTTATAAAGAAACCTTATAAAGGGAATAATTTTACAGGTTTAATAGAAAGAAGAGGCGACAACCTTTATTTAAATAGGAAAGATGAAAAGAGCTGCTATTTTTAAATTCGAAGATAGGTACATGATTCATAGCGAATCTACAGTAATAGATGGATATGGAGTGGCCTCTGATCCATATATTACAATGAGTATGGCATCTACAATGCAAGAAATTGTAAGAAGTTTACTATATGCACTGGAAGCAAGTAAAACAAATGTTTTAGCTCCCAAT
>NZ_DATCVJ010000989.1:0-3035 GCF_036566945.1 Chitinophaga sp.
CAGTTGATGGTTGTCCCAAAGGACTTCACCCTGTTGATTGATGCAGGTGATGCCATTGGCATCCGCCACATAGAATAGGCCATTGTCTATATACAAATACCCGAAATATCCTGATAATTGAAGACTTAAGAGATGTGTATCCGTACTTATATCAAATAAATAAAAGCATGCTTCGTATCCAGCCGCAAGCACGTGATTCGTTAGTATGGCAGCCTTGAAAGGGCTGCAGTGGTACTCATACCGGATTTTATATGCGGACTTGCGACCGTCATTTTGATGTATCAGTAAAAATACTTTACCATCAAATGCCAGTGAATCGGGGCCGGAAATGAGCAAGGGAGCAGTAGAAATATCATCAGGCAGATCGTCCGAAAAGGTATAAGTAGACATAATTACATGTATTTGCGATGGAGAACCCGCGCCAACTTTTCCAGTATCGTAATACTAATCTTGCACAACTCCCGCCGGCACAACCGCGGCTTTTTCTGCCGGCTTATCATCTGCATCCACCATCCATTTCGTAAACTTATATTTTGGCAGTAACTGCTGCAGTTTTTTCGTGAGCCATTTGGAAACAATCTCGAATACTACAAAGCCAATCACAATGGTAATGGCCCATTCGAGATTGGTGTAGGTGTGCTTGTTGATCACCGTTTTGTGTGCCGTAAGCCCCCATAAATTCCTGATGCTGCGGGTGGTGAAGTAATGTGATACCAGCCGGCTGGACGCCATCGCCACAACGAATCCTAAAAAATTGCCCACATAGTTATTGTATACGTATTCAAGAAATTTTCTGATCAGCTTAAGTTTCATGTACAGGGATCTTTATGCGCTAAGCTAATATCTAATTTGGAAAATACCAGCGATCGTCAAAAATTAACACCCCTGCCTCCACAAAAAAATATTTTCACTTGTTTGTCCAATTCCAGCGCGCTCAATACTTATTGTAATGTAATCAAACATGATTTGTCATAAACAAACGTAACAATATGAATACGCTTATTAATTCAGCCGCTGCTTCCCGGACACGTATCATTGCCTTTTGGTTAACCACCGGCATCATCGCACTGGAAACCGGGGTAGGTGCTATCTGGGATTTGCAGAAAACAGCCTTCGTTCGCACTATAATGGCGCATTTGGGTTATCCGGAATACATACTCACCATCATGGGCGTATGGAAGGTATTGGGTGTCATAGCACTGTTAATGCCTGGCTTCCCGCGTTTGAAAGAATGGGTATATGCAGGTTTATTTTTTACCTATACCGGCGCCTTTGCCTCTCACCTGGCAGTAGGGCAGTCTGCAGCGGCGGTAGCACCTTTAATTTTCGCCGGCATCACTATGGCTTCCTGGGCGCTGCGTCCGGTGGAACGTCGCGATTTTGGACCGCTGTTTAAAGATTTTAAGACTTCCTGGCGTACCGTCACCATGTATTGGATCAGTACCTCTCTCGTGGTGTTTGTATTGGGTGCCGGCGGTGTGAGTGACCTCCTGCTGCAACCTTATGTGGTGGCGGGAATGAAACTGCTGGGCTATCCGGCTTACTTCTGCGTGATACTGGGTACCTGGAAAGTGCTGGGCGCTGTAGCCATCACTATCCCCGGTTATCCCCGCTTAAAAGAATGGGCATATGCAGGTATCATTTTCGATTTCACAGGTGGGGCTGTGTCGCATTGGTCTATTGCTGATTCCGGATGGAAAGTGATCTTGTTCCTCGTCTTTGCATTGATTTCCTGGGCGCTGCGTCCGGCGTCGCGCAAGGATTTGTTGCAGCCGGCAACTATGCGTTTTTTTCGCAGTGGTAAACAAAAAATTGGGGTGCTGAATTAAGATGCTTCATCTTATACACAGCTGTATCGGCAGTTATCTGAAAAGAATATAGGCACCTAAGGCAATAGCCGTTACTGCCGCCACATCATTCCACCGGAAACCGGCGTTATTGGATGGATAGGTACTACGAACGTAATCGTTGTAACTGTAATCGTTCGGATAGGCCGTCTGATGAACTCCCTGAAAGCCCTGCCACCATTGCCTGCACCCGTCTTTCTGCGCATGTTTGGCCCCAAGGTATGGGTATTGTTGCTGCCGAGCACTTTCATGCCTGGTCAGCGGCTTCTCTTTCGACAGACTTTCCCGGCAACGGGAAGGCTGTTGGGAGAGCGATGTTTGAGCGGAAGCCGTGAGGGTAAAGGTCAGACATAGTATACCAGCCAAACCAGGTATCCGTAAACGTTTGTATAAATTAGTATGCTTCATAAGCAATCATTTAAAAGCGCTTTTGAAAATATGACGCATGTAATTGCTAATTCCCCCATGCACCGGAGAAAAAAATAGTCATTTTATATATGCTGTCTTTTGTGCCCCGAATAAATTGGCCGTCTATCGAAAAGGAAGCCGATCAACTAACCCGCTTCACTACCCACCCACAAAAAAAAGTTTGTAATTCATAAAAAAGATAATAGATTAGCGGTGGTATAGTATAGAATAGTATAGGCTAAAATTCCACGTTATCGCCATGCCACCATTACCCATACGCACATTTTTATATAGCACCCGAAGGTGCTGTCATCCATTGCTTGCTAATCTATAGCTATGCGGAATATCTACGAACAAATACAGGAACTGGAAGGAATTCCCGGCTTGTCCAAACACGAACAGTTTGTACAGGGAATCATCAATTCCATTAATGCCAAAACGCTCGGCCGTGGCGACCTGCTGCCATCCGTGAATCAGCTGATCTATAAGCTGGGATTTGCCCGCGAAACCATCGCCAAAGGATATAAGGAGCTGGTAGAACGCGGGATTGTACAATCCCAAAACAGGAAAGGATTCTACGTCAGCAGCGACGATACCGGGCAACAACTGAAAGTAGCGTTGCTACTCTACGCCTTCGATACGTTCCAGGAAACATTCTATAAAACATTCCGCGCCCGGCTCGGCGACAATATTCACATCGATGTATTTTTCCATCACAACAATATTGAGATCTTTGAAGCCATCATCGCCAGCACCAAAGGACGCTACGGCATGTACGTG
>NZ_DATCVJ010000990.1:0-4999 GCF_036566945.1 Chitinophaga sp.
GTGGCCACGCTGGTGCTGTCTGATAACCGTAAATCGCTGATAGTTGAAAACGGTACCATGCAAACTTTAGAGCTGATTGATGTAGAATACAAGTACACAGAAGAAGCAGGTAAGTTTTCAATTGGCCCCATTAATTGCAGCTTTAACAGTGGTGAAGTTATCTTTATTACCGGTGGAAATGGCAGTGGCAAATCAACGCTGGCCAAGTTGATTTGCGGATTGTATGCGCCTGCCGCCGGCGAAATAAAACTGGATGGTAAAGTAGTAGATGCACTGCACTTAAACGAAATGTGCGCGGCTATTTACAGTGACTATCACATTTTTGAAAAACTATATGGCATCGACCATCATCAGAAAGAACAATTGATCGCCGATCGTATGGAAATATTACAGCTGATAGGAAAAACAGCTGTCAACAACGATGGTTCCTTCTCTACTATCAGACTTTCAACCGGCCAGCGAAAACGTATTGCTTTGCTGGTAAGCTATCTCGAAAATAAACCCATCTACATGTTTGACGAATGGGCCGCTGATCAGGACCCGGAATTCAAATCATTCTTTTACGAAGAGTTATTGCCCGAACTAAAACTGCAGGGGAAATGCGTGATTGTAATTTCACACGACAATCATTATTTCCACGTGGCGACGAGAATGATCAAAATGGAAGCAGGCCGCCTGAAAGTAACCAATGTACTTAGTGTTTAGAAGATATTTATAATTCACTTTACCTTATAAGCAAAGGCAATGATTGAGACAATCGACGCACAAAACCTGAAGGTCAGGTGGGTCGGAATGCCCCCCACCGGCAAAAAGAAAATAGCCCTGCTAATTCCACAATTCAACGAACAAAAGAATTTTGAGCTGGAGAACAGACTCCGTTATTTCCAGCGGCTGGCATTAGAATATAGGGACATAATGGATGTTATCCTCATTGATGACGGTTCTACTGACGACAGTCCAAATACCATCAACGCTTTTTGTGAAGCTAACCCCGGCTGCTTTTATTTTGCTGCTGTCAGGCCCAATGCACAGAAAGTAGGCGCACTTTACCTGGTATCTTTAGTCATCCAGCATCAGTATGTGATCCTCTCTGATTTTGATACCGACCTGGTAAACCTGCAGGCGCTGGAACAGTACCTTGACCACGCTGATGAGGATGATACCGTGATGGGATATTATTTTAGAATGATACCATTCGATGGGGAAGGAGAACCATTCCTGTTCCAGCAACTGGAATATTCTTTTGCCCGCACCTATTACAAGTTCCATAAAAAAGACCATAGTGTTCCTGTAATGCCTGGTGCCGGATCATGCTTTAAGCGCGATAAACTGCTGCAGGTATATGCTATGCACAGTGGCCACCGCAATGGGGAGGACAGGGAAGCTACCGCCATTGGCCTGAAGCTGGGATTTAAGACAATCTATACGCCGGATATAATGGCATTGACACGGCCGCCTCAAACCTTTAACGCCCTGCTCATCCAGCGGAAAAGGTGGTATCTCGGTTATGTTGAAGCCGTTTACAAGGAACGCAGGTTTTACACCCAGGCATTGCTGAAAGGAAGAAGTATTGGCTGGCGTACACTGCAGGATGCACTGGGGGTATCGCTGTTATTATTGCTGCCCCTTGAAATAGCCCTCCTCTTCCTGGCCGGATGGAAAGTGGCCGCAGGTATAATAGGCGCCACTTATCTGACAAGCGTATTATATTACACCGGGCTCTTTTTCGGCGATGCAGGTGAGCGAAAGGAAATTAAACAGAAGCATACTACACTGCTCATGCTGTATCCCTTGTTCTGGCTGGGACTATCTTTCCTCGCATGGTGGCGTGCTTTTCTTGCGTTTAAACCGGCTGAATTCAACACCAGCAGCCAGACACGGGCAATTAGCAGCCGGGATGTATTATTACACTATGATCCGGCTACTGCTATTATTACTGAACCATTTATAGGTCAGGCCGGTTATCTCAAAATATTAAACAGCCAGGTTCCGGGAGATACTTTTAATGAAACACCGTTTGAAGATATTCACATATTCCTGGAGTCTGTAGACAGGATCGCATTGGAAAAAACCGTCGCTTATTTTATGCAACGCCATGAAAGCCTCCGCACTATTTGCCCGCTGGTAAATGGTGAAACGAAACTGGTCGTATTGCCTTACGATGCGCAGACCTTCGCAGTGAATTATATGGAGGCAGCGTCTGCGGCCGACTATGCTGCCGTTAAAAAACATACCTTCCTTGAAGCGGCGGCGAAAGTAGCAGATATCGGAAAGGGCCCGCTGACATACATCTTCTTATTCAATGTCGGTAAAGAAGGTTGTAATTTCCATATGCTGGTACACCACCTGTTTAAAGATAAATGGTCGGTGAAAGTGATTAATGATGAATTACACGCCATTTACGGCGCCTTCGCCAGGGGGCAGCAGCCACCACTGAAGCCATTGACTTATCAGCTCCGCCATTACTGCGATAGAGAGAACAACTGGCAAACCATTAACGCTGCATCCATCGGCGCCTACTGGAAAAATAAACTGGCCGGTTTTTATACACTACTGGATGTCGTGCCTTACTATGAAGGTTTTGGCCGCAGAAACTTTGGCATGTTTCCCAAAATTACCGAACCTTCATTACTGTACAATGATCAGCCTTCGCTGAAGAAAATACTGGACCGGCAGGATGGCGCACAATGCCTGTTTAACATTGACAGCAAAAGATTGCAGGCCATCAGAGAACTCGCCCATCATAACAATAGCAGCGTTTCGGCAGTGATGTTCGCAACATTTTACCTCCTGCATTATATTTATACAGGCCGGCACAAAACCATGCTGACCATACCAATTGCCAACAGATCAGTACCGGGGTATCGGAATATTATTGGCTGGCTGCTGGGTGTTGTTTACCTGCCCTGCAAAATATCAGAGATGACGCTGATAGACGATCTCATTTCACAAACGTTTATGGACATAAATGATAGCATAGAACATATCATTTATGAGAGAGAAATGTTAGGATTGAGCGAGGACCTGCTCATTATCAGTACAGACTTCTGTGTCAATTATATGTTCACCAAAGAAGCCGCTAAACTGCCATACGACGGACCCGGTAAAGTACATTTACCTGATTCAAATATCTGGTACGGTATCAATTGCCAGCTGATAGAATCACCTGAAATCCTCTCCATAAAATGGCAGTATAATACCCATTTGTTTTCAGAGGAACTCACAAATGATATCATTCAATGCCTGGAGGAAATCCTGCAATTCCTTTCCACCAGCAGTAATTGTACGGTAAAAGAACTGGAGTCACATATGACAGCATCACAACAGTCGCTCCTCGTCAAACAGTATAGTCCATTATCTGAAAATAATCTGTTATGAAGATACCCCGTATCCTGCATCAGACCTGGAAGAGTGAAGATATGCCCGACAACTTCAGACTAATGGCGCAAACGTGGAAGGAAAACCACGCAGACTGGGAATACATGCTCTGGACAGATGAGATGAACAGAGATTTTGTCGCCACACATTTCCCCGATTTTCTGCAGGTATATGACAGCTACCCGACAGCTATTCAACGGGTGGATGCTGTACGCTATTTTATCCTGTTCAAATACGGCGGCTTCTTTGTTGATCTGGATTTTGAATGCCTGGCCTGTATTGAGCCTATTGTAAACCAAGCCGGCTGCGTGTTTGGATTGGAGCCCCGGGAGCATTGCGATTTGCATAACAAAGCTTTTATTATCAGTAACGCATTTATGGGTACAACAGCAGGATCCCCTTTTTTTCAGGCGCTTTGTGAGGAACTACATCGTAACACCACCATGACAGATCATCCTAACGACAGGGTACTTGAAACAACTGGTCCATTTATGTTATCCCGTTTATACACAGCATATATACAGAAGGAAGAAATCGCACTGCTGGATGCCGGCTTAATGTACCCGCTTACTAAAGAAGAGTTAATCGTGCTGAGTCAGGGTATTCAGCAAAATGGTGTAGAAGAAAAAATTAACAATGCCTATGGTATCCATCACTATGCGGGTACCTGGTGGAAAAAATAAAGTTATGACCAATTGCCTTCCCATAATTTCCTGCATCTGCATTACACGGGGTAAACCCCACATGCTGGCCAGAGCGATTGATTGTTTTACTGCGCAAACATATCCTTTTAAGGAACTCGTAATTGTGTATGAGGATGACGACATTGCGACCATCGATTTTCTGGCTACTGATAAAGCCCGGCATGCAGCTGTCCGCCTTGTTTGCCTGAGTGCACATCCCAAGCTCCCATTAGGTGAATTGAGAAACCAGGGTATAAAGGTAGCAGCAGGTGAATATATCTGTCAATGGGATGATGACGACTGGTATCATGTCAACCGCTTACAGGAACAATATCGCATCATACATGAAAGCCAGCGCCATGGCAGTATACTGGCACACTGGCTGGTGTTTGATACCGTGTCTAAAAAAGCTTTTATATCCAATAAGCGTTTGTGGGAAGGAAGTATCCTTTGTAAAAAGAGCACACTGCTATTAAAACCCTATGAACAGAAAGCGATAGGAGAGGATACCCCAACAATAGACTACCTCAATGAGATGAACCTGTTGCAGCCTGTCGATCATCTACCCTGGATGTATATCTACGTTTATCACGAAAAAAATACCTGGGGCCTGGCGCACTGGAATTATATTTTTCAATGCAGCACAGCTTTGCGCTCGCAAGACAATGAAGCGATTGCTGAAATACTGGATGGCCGTTTTTCTCCTGAAGCAGCGTCCTGTATGCTCGATGAAATAGGAGAACATCATTTTACACATATTAAAAGCTGATTACCATGGACCGTATTCCCGCATCCATACATCTTATCTGCGCTGATAAACAGCCACCGGTAAATTATCAGCGGTATATCGACCGAATGATGGAATTACATCCTTCCTGGACGTTTTATATATGGGATGATGCGTCTGCGCTGGATGTTGTGCAATACCATTTTCCGGA
>NZ_DATCVJ010000991.1:0-17636 GCF_036566945.1 Chitinophaga sp.
TTACCTGTTCCCAAATGTGCTGGTGGTATAATATGTACGCCAATGTAGATTATTCTCTCACACCTCGCCCCAACTACCTGTCTGATGGCCGTAAAGTTCCCGACTGCTATACTTCTCCGGCTACCCTGAGAGACTATCTGACAGAACAACTCGGGAAGTTCCCTTTGTTTAATTACTGGGGGCCAACTGCCAATATTAAATCCACTCAATGGATAGCAGATGCATCTATCCTCACGGATAAATTATACAATCCTACACTTACTTTCATCTACCTGCCTCACCTGGATTACTGTTTGCAGAAATTCGGGCAGGACCCGGTACGCAATGCAAAGGAACTGAGTGAAATAGATGCAGTCGTTAAACAGTTAATCACCTACTATCAGCAACAAAATTGTGATCCGATCGTATTGTCTGAATACGGGATCACAAATGTGAATAACCCTATCCACCTGAACAGGATCTTAAGACAAGAAGGTCTTTTGGCCCTGCGCGTGGAAAACGGTCTCGAACTGCTGGATGCCGGTGCTTCAAAAGCCTTTGCTGTGGCCGATCATCAGATGGCACATATCTATATCAACGATCCTTCCTGTTATAAAAAAGTACGTGCTATCCTGGAAAATGTACCAGGAGTACAATTGGTACTGGACAGAGAAGGCAAACGTGAGCATCAGCTGCACCACTCCCGTAGTGGCGATCTGATAGCCGTAGCAGATGCTAACAGCTGGTTTACTTACTACTATTGGATGGATGATGCCAAAGCTCCCGACTTTGCACGCATTGTAGATATCTTCCGTAAGCCTGGGTATGATCCGGTGGAGATGTTCATGAATCCTGCCGATCCGCTCATTAAGCTGAAGGCTGCCGGCAAGCTCCTGAAAAAGAAGCTCGGTTTCCGCTACCTGATGAATGTGATACCACTGGATGCCACCCTGATTAAAGGCTCCCATGGCCGTCTGGAGGAAAATCCTGATTATCACGCCGTGGTCATCAGCCCCAACCCTGTTTCCAAAACCCAATTGCAGGCAACTGACGTATATGAGGTGATATGGAATCAGCTGACAGGTAAATAATTAGCATGCACAAATATGGTGGAACCCTGATAATAGCACTGCTATTGGCTGTAAGGCTGATGGCACAGGATAGTTTGTCCCTGGAAAAATTTAACCGGGAGCGCATACAAACTACCAAAACCGCTATGATCGTACTGGGAGGCTGGTCTGTAGCCAATATTGCTACCGGTCTCATTGCTATGGGACAAACCAGCGGAGAAGCCAAATATTTCCACCAGATGAACGCCATCTGGAACGTGGTGAATCTGGGTATCGCTACCGCTGGTTACCTTGGCAACCGCAAACTCAATCCCGGCAGCTACAACATGCAGGGCAGTATTAAAGAACAAAACAAAATAGAGAAGATTTACCTCATTAATGGCGCACTTGATGTGGCCTACATCCTGGGTGGTGCCTACGCCCGAGAGTACGGAAAAAATCAGACCGGTAAAGAACAGGATCGCTGGAAAGGTTATGGTACTGCTATCATGCTGCAAGGCGGTTTTCTGCTGTTATATGATGCGGTGAACTTCACTATCCATCATCGCCATGGGAAGGCGCTTTATCAAAAATTTGATGCCATGCAGGTGACGTTTGCGCCAGGGCGTATTGCGGCGAACCTGCGTTTTTAATAATGCGCGCGGAGTTTGTCTTTCCCAGGATTATACTGATTATACTGATTATACTGATTTTTATTTTTATGATTTTGGGAGATAAAAACCGGTAAATTCGTTCATATCTTCCAAAATTTGCCTAAATTCCCTATTCTGCCAATGGCTCAAAAACAAAAATTGGAGAATCATCCGAATCAGTATAATCCTGAAAAGGCAATTTCAACATCTTCCAACATCATAAAAAAACAAAATCAGGGAGATCATCCGAATTAGTATCCTGAAAAAGGCAATCGGCACATCTTCCAACATCATAAAAAACCAAAATCAAGGAAATTTATTTTTATGATTTTGGGAGATAAAAACCGATAAATTTGTTTATATCTTCCAATTTTTGCCAAATTTTCTTATTCTTCCAACATCATAAAAGCAACAATCGGAGAATCTTCCGAATCAGTATAATCCTGGGAAAGACAAGCTCCGCATCTTCCAAAATCACAAAAGCAAAAAACCAAAAATCGGGAAAAAACAAGCTCCGCATCTTCCAAAATCATAAAAAATAAAAATCAGTATAATCAGTATAATCCTGAGGAAGACAACCTCCGCTTCGCTCTTCTCCTCTCATTAAAATTTCTACAATTCCGCGAATTAATTTTCTACATTCATGCAACCGATTGCTTTTTCGAAAAACAAGAAAATATATCTGTCCGTTATGAAAAGAAGAGACTTTCTGAAAACCGGTAGCATGGCCGGTTTGGGAGCAGGACTCACCATTCTCAACTTTCCCGTTTTCGGGAAAAATGCACCCAGCAATAAACTGGTGCTGGGAGTAATGGGTGTCAACTCCAGGGGAAACTGGCTGGCACAATGTGTGGCTAAACTGCCTGGCGCCGAAATAGGCTATATCTGTGACGTGGAAGACGGCGCCATTGCGAAGGGCCTCAAAGCCGTTGCCGGCGCGCAGGATAGGAAGCCTACCGTCATTAAAGACATCCGCAAATTACTGGAGCGCAAAGATTTTGATGCGCTGATCGTAGCGGCGCCAGACCACTGGCATGCGCCGGCAGCGATTATGGCTACCGCAGCAGGCAAACATGTATATGTGGAAAAGCCCTGTGCACACAATCCCGGCGAAGGAGAAATACTGTTGGCCGCCGCAAAAAAATACAACCGCCTCGTGCAAATGGGCAACCAGCGCCGTTCCTGGCCTAACCTGCAACAAGCAGTGAAGGAGGTGAAAGAGCAGCAGGTGTTGGGAAAAGTATATTATGGAAGGGGATGGTATGTAAATAACCGTGCACCTATTGGCATCGGCAAAAAGATCCCGGTGCCATCCACACTGGATTGGGACTTATGGCAAGGCCCCGCACCCCGCCGCGATTACCTGGATAATATTGTGCATTACAACTGGCATTGGCGCTGGAACTGGGGTACCTCTGAAACCTGCAACAATGCTACCCACGAACTGGATTGTTTACGCTGGTTTATGGACGTGGAATTCCCTACAAAAGTGACTTCTGCGGGAGGCCGTTACGCCTATCCGAAAGATGATTGGGAAACACCGGATACGCAAACGCTTAACTTCGAATTTGAAGGCGGCAAAGCCATTGCCTGGGAAGGCCGTAGCTGTAGCCCCTTTGAGCTGGAAAGCAGCGGCCGCGGTTTTGCTTTGTTTGGTGAAAATGGAAGTCTCTACAATTCGGGGGGCGACAGCTACAAACTCATCGATCCCAAAGGTAAGGTGATCAAAGAGGTAAAACAGGCGGCTAATCCCAATCAGAGTGTAACCAACACCGTTAGTCCTGCCGGCGAATTCTATGATGCGGTGCACCTCAATAATTTCCTGGAAAGTATTCGTGGTAAAGCCACACTTAATTCTGAAATCAATATCGGTTACAAGAGTACCTTGCTCTGTTTGCTCGGTAATATAGCACAGCGCTCCGGCCGTATTCTTCATACAGATCCTTCCAACGGACATATCCTCAATGATAAAGAGGCGATGAAAATGTGGGAAAGAGAATATGAAAAAGGCTGGACCCCTAAAGCATAAAAAAATGACGGAATTTTGAGCGCTGGTGAAAGAAAGTGAAAAGTTGATTTTTTTAAAAGATGCGATTCCTTTCAATTACCGTATCTCAAAATTCCGTATCTTCACATCGCTGAAAACCCCTTCTCCTATTACGTTTATAGACTAGCAATAAATATAATATCTTGTTATCCCCCATAACTTTTAGTTATTGGTATTATTTGTTTGTGGAATGAGGTTAACCTACTTTTGACGTACCTGTAATTTTTTATAACCAACCACACCAACCACGAAGTTGCGCGTTCCCGGAGGGATGATTGAATGGAGTTTTTACAACAATCTCAATACCTGTCAGTATTACTGATAGGCTTAGTCGTAGGCTATTTATCCGGTTTATTGGGTAAAGGAGGCAGTGCTATCAGCACACCGGCCCTGCAGATATTTGCCGGTGTCAATCCTTTTTTTGCACTGGCATCTCCGTTGCCGGCGTCTATTACCAGTACGTTATCTGCTACGGCAGTGTATCGCAAAGAAAAGTTATTCAATAAGCGGGTGATCCTGCTGGGGGCGGCTTTCGGCGTTCCCGCCACTATTATTGGGTCCTGGCTGAGTAGCTATTTACCCGGCAAGTCGTTGATGATCATGACGGCCCTGTTTATTATGACTACCGGCGTTACCCTGATGTATTCATTTATGCGGAGTAAACCTGCAGAAGAAGTACGGGTGGAAAGTGGAGATGTACCAGCAGGGAAGCTGGTTATAGCGGCGTTGTTCATCGGATTTTTATCGGGACTACTCGCCAATGCAGGAGGTATCTTATTTAGTTCCTTCTTTATTAAGAAATTGAAGATGCCTATCAAACAGGCGCTTGCCTGTGCGGTGGTGTTGTCGGCAGTTTTATCGGTGCCAGGTGCATTAACGCACTGGTGGCTGGGGCATATAGACTGGAATATTGCACTGCTGTTATCGCTCACTGCATTCCCGGCATCTTACCTGGGCGCTAAAACGGCCGTTAAAATGAAAACACCTGCCCTGGAAAAATTATTTGCACTGACCCTTATCGTATTTGGCATATACGATATCTTCTTTACCATTTGGAAATAATCAGGCATGTGCCGCTTTCATCTTATGTATAGCTTCCTGCTCAAATGGTGGCAGGGAGCTAACGATGATCTCGTAGGCATTTTGCAGAAATGTAACCAGCTCCGGCTCCGGCAGCATATCTTCCTGTTTCAATTGTACCCAGTGATACCGCGCCAGATGAGGTGCAGGTACGATTCCCGGCCTTGAAATTAATTGATGAAATTGCGTTTGACTGCATTTAAAAGACACCCGGTGTGGTGGCTCCGTAGAAATCATGCAAAATAATTTTTCGCCTACATAGAAGCGCAGTTCATTGTCCCACTTTTTTTCAGTGATGACAGCCGGGAGCGACCGGCATAAATCGAGGGTATGATCAAACATAACAGCAGGTTTTAAGAATAATATATAAGACCGCCTTTTAGAACGATCAATTTGCCGAATAGTTTACTTGCACAGACTAACATATTAAAATATGACGTATGTGTGGTTTAGGTAATCTAAGCTGTAAATAGTGAATGAAACTGCTCTATAAAAATAGGAAATAAAACGCAATACTGAATGTTAAAAACTGAAAGCCTGTTGGAAGAGAAATTATTTTATCCGGAACCAGCACGCCTTTTACCGGGAGCATAAAGCAAAAAGCATAAAGCAAAAAGCCATTGAAGCGAATACCAGCTTAATATCCGCGTCAATGGCTTTTTGCTTTATGCTTTACACTTTATGCTACTGCAGCGCTGCCCAGCGGGCCATCTTTTGTTCCAGTACGGAAAGCGGTACACAACCATCTTTCAGCAACTCATCATGAAAAGAAGATAAACTGAATTTACTGCCTAATTCGCTGGCATACTTGTTCCGCAGGCTACGGATCTTCAGTTCTCCAATTTTATAGGAAAGCGCCTGCGCCGGGATTGCCATATATCGCTCTATTTCAGCGGTAGCTTCCTGTTCGGATAAAGGCTCGTTGTCCATCATGTATTTGATGGCCTGTTCGCGGCTCCAGCCTTTGGCGTGTAAACCCACATCCACGACTAAACGAATAGCTCGGTGTATTTCGTCGGTCAGCCGTCCAAAGTACATGTAAGGATCTGTATACAGGCCCAGTTCTTTTCCTAAGCTTTCGCAATACAGGGCATAACCTTCGCCATAGGCGCCAATCCAGGAGAAACGCCGGAACTTAGGGAGGGAGTCATTTTCCTGTTGCAGGGAGATCTGGAAATGGTGACCGGGAATGGCTTCATGTAAAAAGAGACATTCCATGCCGGTATAGGAAAACGTGGCCGCATCGAGGATGGGCACATAAAATACGCCGGGGCGGGTACCATCTGCACTTCCCTGCATATACTCTGCAGAAGCGGAGGCGGCACGGTAGGCTTCCGTTTGCCGGATTTCGAATTTTGTTTTAGGGAGATGACCATACATCTTTTTAACGCCAGGCATGATCTTGTCTTCAATCGCTTTGAAAGAATCCAGGATGGCAGCAGGGGTTTTAAAGATGCGTAGTTTTTTGTCGGAGCGCACGGAGGCAAAGAAAGCCGGCAGGTCGCCTTTGAAACCAGTGCTGTTTTTCACCGTTTCCATTTCCCCACGAATACGGGCTACTTCTTTTTCCCCCAAGGCATAAATTTCTTCGGGCTTCAAGTCGGTGGTAGTCCAGCTTTTGATGAGGAATGCGTAGTAGGGTGCACCATCAGGAATCGCTTCAATACCGCTGGTAGTACGGGCTTTAGGCAGGTATTCCTGTTGCATGAAATCGCGCAGTTTGGCGTAGGATGGAAGGATGTATTTTTCAATAGCCGCCGTATAGTCGGTACGCAGACTGGCTTTTACGGCAGCCCCTAATGAATCCGGGATGGTTTTCAGGGGTGAATAATAAACGTTGTTGGCCGTATCTTTCTTCGCCAGGTCTGCTACCTGTGGAATCACCTTCACGACCAGGCTTTTAGGCAATACATATCCGGTGGCTATTCCACGGCGCATATTGGCTATAGCGGTATCTGTCCATATGGCAAATTGTTCCATACGGTGCATAAAATTGTGGTAGTCTTTTTCGGTTTTAAACGGTTGGGCCGAGGAGCCGGAACCCAGTTGGGCCAGCGTGAGCGGTAAACAGGTGAACTGTTGTACCGGCATCAGGTGGTCATGAAACCGGAGTGCTTCGCGGTTTACGTCGAACTCTCGTTGCAGCATGTCGTAGGTAATGCGGTCATTCCCGGAAAGCAAAGCAGTGTCAATCCCTTTAAGTGTTTGCTGATAGCGGGCATAGAAAGAATCGGCCTTTGCGCGGAAACCTTCGCTGATGTCTATGGGCAGCTGATCATTGTATTGGTTCTCACCGTTTTGAGTGGCCTGCAAAGGATTGAGGGCCATGTTTTCGTCATAGTAAGTGGCCGCCAGCTTATGCAGGGAATCCTGCATGGCCGCGGGATTACTATGGCTGCTTTGTTGCTGACATGCGCCTGCAAGCAGGGTTCCCAGCAGGAACAGATAGCCTTTTTGTTGTAACGTATTCATAATAATGGGTTGTGAATTAGGAGTAATTTACCGTTTTCTCCAAAGAAAAAAAGCATTCCGAAGAATCGGAATGCTTATTTAGAACAGTGAACAATGAAAAAAAAGATAAAAAATATTATTTAAGAAGTTTTATACGAATACTTTTGAAAGAAACCTCATTACCATGGTCCTGTAAAAGGATATGCCCCTCGGGCCACAAACCAAAATTCTTCCAGTCTTTATACTTGCTGATCGCCACCAGATCTTTGAAGGCTTGGGACCCTCGCTCATATTCCAGCACTTTGAACCCGTTTAACCAATGCTCTACGTGGTTATTTGGAAACACAATAATACGACCTTTGTTCCATTCTCCAATAGGGTTGATAGCACGTTTTTCCTGTTTTCTTGTCATGAGGTCGTAAAGACTTGCTAACGTGCGGTTTCCGTCGCGTCCTAATTTGGCATCCGGGTGCTTTTCGTCATCCAGTACCTGGTACTCCAGCCCAATGGCCGATTTACCCCCTGTTTCATAGGTTTCGCTCACAAAGTATTTTACGCCACTATTGGCGCCAGGCGTGAGTTTGAAGGTAAATTCCAGTTCAAAAGCGCTGAATTGTTTGTCGGTTACAATGTCACCGCCACTACCTTCTTCGCCGCCATTGGAATGGGCAATGGTCAGTACACCATTCTCCATATGCCAGCCTTTGGTAGGGAAATCTTTTTTGTAAACGCCCCTCCAGCCTTTGCTGGTTTTGCCATCCCATAATAACTGATACCCATTTTTCTTTTCCTGGCCGGAAATAGTGTTATCCACATTGTTGACTACATATATGTTGTCATACGCGGAATACTGGGATGCAGCGGGATTTTCTATCAGGCGGATATTTTTCCAGTAGATATTTTTGTTATCGTCTGCGGCATTTTTACCGATACCATGTACCTGTAATGCGATGAAACCCTTTGGCAGTGCAGTATCTACCAGGTGAGCGGTTGGTACGCCATTTACCCAGGTACGCATTTCATTGCCCCGGCACTCTATACGGTATTTGTTCCAGCCGTCTTTTTTGAAAGCGTTCTGACCTGCCGGGTTCAGTTCCATCGGATACTGCCAGCCCCTGCGGCCTTCTTCATATATGCCACCGCTCCATTTACGGTCGGAAGGATCTATTTCCATCTGATAACCGAATACACGGCCATTCTGATAATCGGATCTGCTTTGACTGCGGAACTGTATACCGGAGTTAAACTCTTTTCCCAACTTGAATTCCAGCTCCAGGATAAAGTCGCCATACTCCTTGTCCGTAGCCAGAAAGGAGTTCGGTGTGTTTAATACGGTGGTGCCCACAATTTCACCTTCCTCAACATGGTATTTTGCTTCACCTCCCAGCTGTTTCCAGCCCTTCAGATCTTTACCGTTGAAAAGCTGCTGCCACTGGGCTTTCTGGGCAAAAAGGCTACCATACATGCACAGCAGGGAGCCACATAAAAGGATCGTCTTTTTCATAACTTAAACGGAATAAGATGTCCAAAATAATCAATGAAATTCATTTTTACAACCGATTGCAAAAGATTTTATTTTTTAACTGCGTGATAATCCGGCCACTGGGGCTTTTGCAGAAACCGGGAATAAAATAATAACTGCAAACGATTGCAGAAATCTAAAATTATCTTATTTTGGCCGCCACGAAGAACCTGAAGAGACGGCCAAAAATCTGACTTAGTACCCTTTATTCCACAATCACATTAAACAACGTTATGAAAAAGTTTTTTTCACGTCTGGTCTGTATGGTAGCCTGTTTGCTATTCCATCAACTTATCATGGCCCAGGATAATACTATTACGGTAGAAGGCAATGTATTAGATGCCCGGAAAGTTCCGCTCCCGGGAGTAACAGTATCCATTAAAGGAAAAAGCTCCGGTACACAAACCGACGCAAAAGGGCATTACCGCCTGTTAATTAAGGATCCTGCCAATACGGTGCTGGTATTCTCTTTCATTGGATTTACACCTCATGAAGAACCCTATAAAGGCAATAAAGTGATGTCGATAGTGCTGGAGGAAGACCGCAAAAAATTAGAGGAAATTGTAGTAGTAGGTTATGGTTCCCAAAAGAAGAAAGACGTAACCGGCTCCATTTCCTCTGTAGGTACAAAAGCAATACAGGATGTACCGGTTACCAACCCCCAGCAGGCATTACAGGGCCGCGCCCCCGGTGTGGAAGTACTGAACAACAGTAGCAAACCCGGAGATGAACCACAGGTGCGTATCCGTGGTACGCGCTCCCTCTCCGCCGGCAACGATCCGCTGTATGTGGTAGACGGGATTCCTTACGCCGGTAGTCTCAGCGATATCGGTACGGGTGTAATACAATCGATGGATATTTTGAAAGATGCCTCCGCAACGGCCATCTATGGCTCCAGGGGCGCCAATGGCGTAGTGCTGATTACCACGCAGAAAGGAAAAGTAGGCAAACCAGTGATTTCTTATAGCGGCTCCTATGGTTATGTACAGCAATTGGGCGAAACGGATATGATGGACGCCACGAAGTTTATTGAAATGCGCAGGGAAGCCAACCGCACTATCGGCAAGTACGATGATAGCAATCCTGAAGCTTCCGATAAGGCCATTTTTAATGGAACGGAACTGGCGAATATTAAAAAAGGCACCAACGTAGATTGGCAGAAGCTCCTGATCTCTCCCGGTTATCAAACCAATCACGCCATCTCTGTAGCTGGCGGTACAGAAAAAACAAAGTACACCGTAGGACTGGGATACTTTAAAGACCAGGGCGTTTTGAAGCTGCAGAACTACGAACGCTATAATTTCAACCTGGGAATAGACCAGCAGATCGGCAACCGCGTAAGAGTAGGCGCCTCCCTGTTAGGTGCCTATAGCTTACGCAATGGTGAAACCTACAACGGGATCGATAATGCATTAAAAATGCTGCCTATCGCTGCACCTTACGATGATAAAGGCAATCTCATTATCCTACCTACAGGAGATAGTCAGCAACCCAATCCTTTGCTGGATTATGTGAATGATAACCGGGTGGAACTTATGAAGCGTTTCCGCATCTTTACAAGTCTGTATGCAGAAGTCGAAATTATTGATGGCCTGAAATATCGCCTGAACGTAGGTCCGGATATTCAAAACTATAACTATGGCCTTTTTCAGGGTAAAAACAATACCAATCTGCTGATTGGTGGTGGTGATGCAACAGCTTCCAAAGGCAATGCTTCCACGGTGGCTTATACCATTGAAAACGTGCTCACCTACAATAAAGTAATTAAAAAACATACCCTCGGTGCCACGGCATTGTATAGTGTACAAAGACAAACAGCCGATATCTCTACTACCAACGTAAGAGGTATTCCGGTGGAAACACAACAGTATTTTAACCTTGGACAAGCACTCAATGTAACAGGTGTTACCAGTAGTCTTAGCACCTGGACGATCCTCTCCTACATGGGCCGTATCAACTATGGTTACGATGATCGTTACCTCCTGACGCTGACCATGCGTACAGATGGATCTTCCCGTTTTGCACCCGGTCAGAAATGGGGCTATTTCCCGTCTGTAGCCGCAGCATGGAATATCATCAATGAAGCGCCGTTGAAAAACCAGAAAGTACTGGACAACCTGAAATTACGTGCCAGCTACGGCCGCATTGGTAACACCGGTATTAATCCGTATGCCACACAAGGATCACTTACCAGAATTCCTTATTCCTATGGCAATAAAGGGGCGCTGGGTTTTGTACCGGGCGAATTACGTAATCCTAACCTTACCTGGGAAACAACAACTTCTGCAGATATAGGTGTCGACTTCGGCTTTTTAAATGGTCGTATCACCGGTGTGGTTGAATGGTATAACCAGAAAACAACAGATCTGCTGATGCCGCATTTACTGCCTTACAGTAATGGCTTTAACCAGGTGTTGGAAAACCTCGGTACTTCCAGAAACCGTGGTTGGGAAGTAAGCGTGGGCGCCACCATTATTGATAATCCTAACGGATTCAGCTGGAAAATGGATGCCAACTTTTTCACCAACCGCTCAAAGATCCTGTCTATCGGCAATGGCAGAACAGCAGATGTGGGCAATGGCTGGTTTGTAGGGCAGCCTACCTATGTGTATTATGATTACAAGAAAACAGGTATCTGGCAGACTGATGAAGCCAAAACGGCTGGAAAATATGGGGTGAAACCCGGTGAAATCAAGCTGGAAGATGTGAATCAGGACAGCGTGATTGATGCAAAAGATCGCCAGGTATTAGGTTCTCCTCAGCCTAAATGGTCTGCAGGTACCACCCAACGTTTTTCTTATAAAGGCTTTGAACTGTCTATCGTTGCTTTTGCCCGCATAGGTAGTATGATCAAGAGTGATTTCTATCAGAATTACAACACGCTTTTTGGACGTTATAATAACCTGAATATCGATTATAACACGCCGTCTAATCCTACCAATGATTTCCCGAGGCCCAATGCCAACCAGGAAAGACCCAGCAATTACCAGTCGCTCAGTTATTTCGATGGTTCTTTCTTCAAAATCAGGAACATCACACTGACTTATGCCTTGCCTGATGCTATGGTGAAGCGTATGCAGATGCAGGATCTCCGGTTTAGTGTGGGCGTAAAACAACCATTGATCTTAGCCCCTTACCGCCAAACATGGAAAGGTGTAGATCCGGAAGATGTGAATACCATTGGTATTGATGCACCGGCTACCTGGATGCTGCAATTTGGCATAAATGCAAGGTTCTAATCATCAAATCTTTAAAAGAAAACGTTATGAGATATATAGTTTCCATGATATTGCTGCTGGCTATTGCCGCAACATCCTGTAATAAGATGCTGGATGAAAAGGTGGTCACCAATGTGACAGATTCGTTTTACAATACCAAAAGTGGTTTCCAGACCGCGGTTACTGGATCATATGTAGCCATGAGGGCTTTTTACAGCACAGAACGCGGTATGACGCTGACGGAAACCGGAACCGACATTTATACCAATGGGTCGGACGGGGATTTTAAATTTACCAGTCAGTATACTTCCCAGCTGGATTCCCGCTACGTACACACAAGAGACTTATGGAACAGTTTTTATCAGACCATCAATACCTGTAATGTGGTGGTGGACAGAGCCGACAAGATTCCTGATCTGGATGATGCGGTCAAAAAAGCCGGTGTGGCAGAAGCCCTTTTTTGCCGGGCACACTATCATTTTGTACTGATGGAAATGTTTGGCGCCATACCCTTACGGTTACACGAAAATACGCAGATCCTGACAGAGGCACACCGGGACAGTGTTTCCGCGGTATACGAGTCTGTTATCAACGATTTGCTGGCAGCAGAAGCGGTGTTGCCGGTTTCCCAGAGTGATTGGGGACGCGCTACCAAACCGGCTGCAGAACACTTGCTGGCCAGGGTATATCTTACCCGTGCTTCTTCGCCGCAGGCAAAGTCAACAGACTATGCCAATGCTGCCAAATACGCCGACATGGTCATCAAAAACTATAATTTTAAATTGCTGGAAGATCCGGGACAGGTGTGGGCGCAGGGGAAAGAAAATAATACAGAAACCGTTTTTGCGGCGCAGTATACTACCGATGCCTTGTATGGTTATGCAGATAACAATGCCTGTCGTTTTTTCCTGATGCAATATGATGTGTTAGGCGGCATGAAACGTGATCTGCCTAATGGTACGCCATGGAAGCGTTTCAGACCTACAAAATTCCTGCTCGATACCTTGTATAAAGATCGTACACATGATGTACGTTATGAAAAATTCTTTACCACCACCTGGTATGCGAACATAGCGAATGATAGTATGCACGTGGGAGATACATCCATTTATCTTCCTGGTCATGAGGCGACTGCTGCGGAAATACAACTTGCCGCCAAAAGATATATGCTGGTATCGCCGTCGAAGTACACGGAGAAACTCTATCCTTCCCTGAATAAATTTGCGGATGCGCTGCGCCCGGATAATCAGGCTTCCGGTGTAAGACCATTTATTGCCTTCCGCCTGGCAGAAGATTACCTCATTGAAGCGGAGGCCCTGCTGATGCAGGGTAATAAGCAGGGGGCTGCGGATCTTGTTAGTGTGATACGTATGAGGGCTGCCCGTACCGGCGCTACTCCGGAAGAAACACAGGCTAACAAAGAGGCCATGAAAGCATCTGCTGCAGACATGACCATTGATTATATTCTCGATGAAAGAGGTCGGGAACTGGTGGGTGAACAATTACGTTGGTTTGACCTGGTTCGTACCAACAAATTGCTGGAAAGAGTAAGGCTGCATAATGAACAGGCACGGGCAAATATTTTGCCTAAGCATATGTTGCGTCCTATTCCACAAGATCAGATCGACCGGTCTTCTACGCCATTTGCGCAGAATCCTGGATATTAACAATAGCTGTTAGCCATTAGCTTTTAGCATTTAGCAATGCAGCGGAGATCATCATTGGTGATCTCCGCTGCATTTTTTCTAATGGCTAATGGCTAAAAGCTAACAGCTAAAAAACCTTATCTTTAGACATAAACAACTTTTTATCATATGGCCCAGAAGAAGATATTATTACTGACCGGAGATTATGCGGAAGACTATGAAACCATGGTTCCTTTCCAGATGTTGCAGATGATAGGTCATGAGGTACATGCGGTATGCCCCGATAAGGCGGCCGGCGATAAAATCAAAACAGCGATTCATGATTTTGAGGGTGACCAGACCTATAGCGAAAAACCGGGTCATGGTTTTGTACTCAATGCCACGTTTAATGATATTGCCGGCGCCGATTATGATGCCCTGGTAATAGCAGGAGGCCGTGCACCGGAATACCTTCGGTTAAATAAGAATGTGCTGGAGCTGGTAAAACACTTCTTTGTGGAAGATAAACCGGTTGCAGCTGTTTGTCATGGTATCCAGATCCTGACCGCTGCCGATGTGGTGAGGGGCAAAAAATTAACGGCTTATCCGGCAGTGGCGCCTGAAGTGACGGCATCGGGTGGCACCTATGTTTCCGTAAATGTTTACGAGGCAGTAGTAGATGGTAAGTTGGTGACGGCACCCGCCTGGCCGGCTCATCCACAGTGGATCGCTGCCTTTTTACAGATACTGGGAACCAGCATTACACTGTAATATTTTAATAATTATAAAATATTAATTATCAATGTATTAAAGAAAGTTTAAATTATCTTTCTACGGATTTTCAAATTAAACTGTCATTGCTTACCTTTGCAGCCAAATTCAGGAGCCTATCCCTGCTTTTGGCTATTGATAATTCGTAATTTGTAATTGATTTTTATATATGTCCGGACAGCTTAAAGAAGTTCGTAACCGAATCAAATCTATTCAATCTGGTCAGCAGATCACGAAAGCCATGAAAATGGTGAGTGCTGCGAAATTAAGACGTGCACAGGATGCTATCATGCTGATGCGCCCTTATGCAGTTAAGCTCCAGGAAATGTTGCAGAATATTGTTTCCAACAGCGAAGGCAATATCGACACGCCACTGGCAGCACAGCGCGCCGTTGAAAAAGTACTGATTGTGGTAATTACTTCAGACAGAGGTTTGTGCGGCGCCTTCAACTCCAACCTGATCAAGGCAGCTAAACGCGTTATCCGCGAAAAGTATGCGGAACAGTTTGAGCAGGGCAATGTAGAAATTCTGCCGATCGGCAAAAAAGGATACGATCACTTTGTACAGAACGGTTATAAAGTAAATGATAAGTTCTGGCAGATCTTTGGTAGCCTGACTTTTGATCACGTGAAAGAAGCAGCTGCTGTAGCCCTGACGGGTTTCACAAACGGCACCTATGATGCAGTTGAAATCGTGTACAGCGAATTCAAAAATGCAGCTACCCAGGTATTTGTGACAGAACAGTTCCTGCCAATTGCAAAAGTAGAAAACCAGGAAAATAGCGGTCTGAAAGCAGATTTCATTTTCGAACCTGAAAAAGATACCCTGATCCAAGAACTGATGCCTAAGATCCTGAACACACAGTTCTTCAAAGCCATCCTGGACTCTCATGCTTCCGAGCATGGCGCCCGTATGACTGCAATGGATAAGGCAACAGAAAACGCCAGCGAAATGCTGCGTTCCCTGAAAATTTCTTACAACCGTGCACGTCAGGCAGCCATTACTACTGAGCTGACGGAAATCGTAAGCGGTGCTGCAGCGTTAGGAAGTTAAGTACTGTAAGGCAATTTTTAGCACTAAGTCAACAACTGAATTAATATTTTCAGATTAGGGTCAAAGACTGTATTTTCGGTCTTTGACCTTTTTTGTAACATCCACACCTCCTGTTAACGTATGGAAATATCACAGATCATCCCGCACGTGGAAGCATTAATTTTTGCGGCCGACAGGCCGTTGCCTTTGCTGGAAATAGTGGATCTGCTCAATAATGCATTGGCTTTTCTGGAAGACCGTACTAACCTGGATCAGGTAGAAGCGGCTATGGAAGCCATCAGAGAGAAATACAGCTCTGAATTTTATGCATTTGAAGTACGCAGCAGTGGCGGCGGCTATCAATTCCTTACCAAAAAAGAATATTACCAGACAGTAGCTCAGCTAAATGGTGACAAATTCCTGAAACGCTTATCAACAGCCGCCCTGGAAACATTGGCCATCATTGCTTACCGTCAGCCTATTTCCAAAGGAGAAATAGAATATATCCGTGGCGTCAGCACCGACTATTCTATCCAAAAGCTCCTGGAAAAGGAACTAATCGTTATTACCGGCCGTAGTGAAGATCAGCCCGGTAAACCCTTGCTGTACGCTGTTTCCCGTTCCTTTATGGATTATTTCGGTATCAGCTCCGTAGCAGATCTGCCTAAACTGAAGGAACTGTTTGATGAAGAAATGGTACAACCTACCCTCATCAGCGACGAAACAGCCACCCTGGGACGAGGTGAACACAGCACCCATACCGCTGAAACAGCTCATACCCTGATGGTGTCTGAAGATGGAGAACTGCTGGACCCCGATCATAAACTCGATGACCTCGCCGCCACCAACCTTTTAACGCCTGAGGAAGAACAACCTGCATCAGAAGATGAAGAAGTGGAACCCGATGATGAAATTGTTCGCTTTGACGATATCATTGAAGAAGTAAATGCAGAATTGAATAACGAAGAAGAAGATACTGCCGGGATTGAAAATAATATCATCGAAACAGAAGATCCTGCTGATATAACAGAAGACACTGTTTCAGATGAAAACGAAGGCACAGGAGACGAAGATCCGGATGGTATCATGGAAGATAGCATCTCCCGAAAAGAAACGGAAGAAATAGCAGCAAAAGAACAAGAGGAGGAAGATCAAGAGGAGGAAGAACCAGCAGACGACAGCAATGATGAACCGGATCGCATGATGGAATTAATCATGGGAGAAAAATTGCTGGAGGTAGAAGGGCCCGGTATTACAGATGATGAGGAAGACGAGGAAGAAGAAGAGGCAGAAGGGGATGAGGATGACGAAGAAGAAGAAGAAGAAGAAGAAGAAGAAGAAGATGATGATGATGAGGATGAGGATGAGGATGAGGAGGACGACGAGAGCACGGATCCCGGTGATAGAAGAAAATAGGCCTCGCCCCAATTTAATGGCAACAGCTTTATATAACACAGCGGCTGCACTTCAAACGAAGTGCAGCCGCTGTGTTTTAAGTCCCTTATATTTTCTTTTCAGACAGGACTTTGTTAACCGCTATCATCCAATCCTGCCAGGCCGCCGGATCGGCAGAAGTTCCATCAGCAAGAAGTTGAAAGCCACCCAGGAATCCTGCAAGATCTGCTGACTTCGTACGCTCGTACAAAGCATCTAAAAAAATGCACATGGCCGTATAGGCTTGCTGGTTAGTTAACTGGTCCATCTGTTCAAGGGTTATAGTTATAATGCTGCCACCACGTGGGCAAAAAGACTGCTCAATAATTTGTCTGCCTTCCCCGCTACAGCAATAATTTCTTCTATGGAAACGGGGTGCAGGTTTTCAGGATCACACTCATCTGTGACTACAGAAACGGCTGCACAGGGGAGTTGCAGCTGGTTGGCTACAATAACTTCCGGCACAGTGCTCATGCCTACCAGGTCGGCGCCTATCATGCGGAGAAAACGGTATTCTGCTCTCGTTTCCAGGTTAGGCCCCATCACAGATACATATACGCCTGTTTTTAAAGTGGCGCCCAATGCGGCGGCGCTGTCTTGTATTTGCTGGCCCAGTTGCTTATCATAAGGACAACTCATATCCGGGAAGCGGGGGCCGTATGCGGGCGAATTAAGGCCCCTTAGCGGATTTTCCGGCTGCATGTTAATATGATCATCCAACAAGATAAGATCTCCCTTTTTAAAGGCCGGATTCATGCCTCCTGAAGCATTGCT
>NZ_DATCVJ010000992.1:0-5135 GCF_036566945.1 Chitinophaga sp.
GGTATGGGTAAACCCGTAAATAAATGTATCCTCATATTGATATCCTGCGCCGGAACCATAGGCGGTGATCGGGCTTAGCTGCACCATGGCATTGGGGAGGGAGCTGCCGGGAAAGGTCAGTCCTGCCCAGGATCTCCAGCCCTGCGGCAATTCATACCCCAGAATTTTTGGATCAGTCAATGGAGCCGTACCAACAAAAGTATTTACATACTTTGTATAGGTTGTTTTAGTCTGGCTGTTGGCGGTGGTTGTTATCAGCAGTAACAACATAACATGGAATCCCTTGGTAACTTGTTTCTTCATACTAGCTAAATAGTTTACGTGGCTATTTCAATATATAAGTAGCTTAATAAGCGTCATACACACATGGCGGGTGATGCTAAACCGATTTAGGCGCAGATAAATGTATTCAAAAAAAGGAATTAATCAAAGCGGGGAGAGATAAAGGATGTTTATTTCAGGGTAATTTACTACTATAAATGGGTAATCTGGTGTTCAGGTCGTATCGAAAGAAATGCTACTTTAGGTTATTCATGACCATGAGCAGTAAAGACCAGAATTATTCTTCTTTTTGGGCAGTAGGGGATCTTGCCGCATTTAAACAAATGATGAGGGTGTTCAATCCCTCATTAAAGTACTTTGCGTGCAGTATCGTGGGTAATGAAGCAGAAGCAGAAGAAGTGGTAGCAGATGTATTTATTAAGATATGGCAACAAAGAACCCATATTACCCCGCCTGATAATCTGCAATACTATCTCTTTAAAGCTATAAAAAATACGGCGCTTAACTACCTCAAAAGTAATGGCCGAAGGGCCACACATTATGCCGCCTGGGAAGTAGCCATCCATCACCATAGCGCCCAAAGTCCGGAAGATATTCTGATCAGCAAAGAGCAACTGGATCAGATCCGTTCCGCCATTGAGACTTTACCGCCGCGCTGCCGGCAAATTTTTATCCTCGTAAAAGAAGAAGGCTTCACCTATGAACAGGTAGCCGTACTGCTGGACCTCTCCAAAGCAACCGTCAATGTGCAGATGACCATTGCCCTCCGGAAAATATGGTCGGCACTGGGTACTACCCTCCAATATTCCTACTCTTAATTTTTTTTTGTCTTCCTTTAATTGTTTTCCTTTTTTGAGTTGTCTTATTATAACATTCACCAAAAACTATACTTGCTGTAAATGACCAAACGGTTATCGGAATTATTGGCGCTGCACTGGAGCGGAGAAATTTCCGCCGAAGAAAAGGCGGAACTGGATGAATTGTTATTGCAACATCCGGGTGACTGGCTGAAGGCCGGGCAGATGGAGCAGCTGTCTTTCAGCAAGGTGTCCGCTTACAACGAAACGGATGCCGACAGACTGATAGATCGGGTCAGCAGTTTTATAGCAGCCGAAAGCAAAGAAGATCGTCGGCGCTTTCCGGTGCGTAAAATGCTCCTTGCCCTGTTGCTCGTGATGTGCTGTGCCGGTGGACTACTCAGCTATCTTTACTGGCAATCGCCTTTGCAGGGATATAAAGTGGTGACGACGGATGCCGGTATGAAAACCCGAATCCGTTTGGCAGACGGCAGCACCATTTTGCTGAATGCCGGCAGTACCTTACGCTATCCGGAAAAAATGGACAAAACTGTCAGAGAAGTATATCTCAGCGGCGAAGCGTATTTTGACGTTAAACATGCGGCCAATCGCCCATTTATTATACACGCGGAAAAAATGGATGTTCGGGTACTGGGTACTTCTTTTAACGTACGGTCCTATAAAGAGGAAGATTTTGAAGAAACAGCCGTGATCTCCGGCGCCGTAGAAGTGGTGGTAAAAGAAGGACAACAGGTACTGAAAGTAACACCCAACGAGAAAGTATTACTGAGAAAATCAACCATCAGTAAAAATGAAGACGCGGTGGCTACCGCCAACCGAAAAGAAAACATCGTTATTGAACGTCAGCCATTATCTCCTATTTCAGCAACAGACAGCAGCCGGGTACTGGAAACAGCCTGGGTAAATAATCAACTCATCTTTCAAAATGAAACATTGTCTGCTATTGTACAAAGACTGGAACGCTGGTATGGGGTAAAAATCTTCATCGAAGATCCGCAACTGGCAGCACTAAGGTTCTCTGGCCGGGCCGACAATGTGCCCATAGAAAAACTATTGAACATCTTACAGGAAATTCAACCATTCAAATATTCCATCCAGGATGATATCATAACGATTAACTAAACCTACCAATATGAATAACAGGATCATTATTGGGGAGCGACCTCCCTAGCGGGTTTACTATGCCGGATATTTCCAGCCATTGACCACTAAAACATTCCACATTTATTGAGTCTTAATAGAATTTTCCAGGTTATGAAAATAGCAAGAAAACAAACAACGTTTGAGCTGCCATGTTATGGAAGAAAACTGCTACTAATGTTTAAATTCACCGGCGTGCTGTTGGGCTTATTTTTGGAGGTATCCGCATCCGGATACTCACAAAATACCATCTCCGTTTCTTTTGTAAAGGCAGATGTAGAAAAGGTATTCCACTATCTCGAAAGAAAATCAGGATATACCTTTTACTATAGTAATACCGCCATAGAAAAACTGCCAAAACTCAGCCTGACCATGGAAAAGGCTGATATCCGCGATGTACTGAATGAAGTATCCCGTCAAACCGGACTTCATTATAACATCCTGGAAAATAATATGGTGGTGTTTAAAACCGCCGCAGAACAAATCCGGACAAAAAAAATTACCGGTAGAGTACTGGACGAAAAAGGACAGCCTTTACCCAATATTACCGTACAGGTAAAAGGCACCACCACCGGTACCTTAACCACGATGGATGGACAGTTTTCGCTGCAGGTACCGGATAATGCCGTGCTGGTGATCTCCGCCATCGGTTTCCTTAAACAGGAAATCACCATCACAGATCAAACCACGCTTAACGTTACGCTCAGAGAAGATGTAGCCGGATTAAATGAAGTAGTGGTAGTAGGATATGGTACACAGGAAAAACATAAACTCACCAGTGCTGTGGCCACCATCTCCGGAGCAGAGTTGAATAAGCGGGTAGCTACAGATCCTGCTTCGCTGCTCCAGGGCCAGTTACCGGGTTTGCAGGTAACGCAGGGCTCCGGTGAACCAGGCAATGAAAACATTCAGCTACGTATCAGAGGTGTCAGTACTTTCAGCGGCGCCGGCAACGATCCGCTAGTGATCATTGATGGACTGCCCGGTAGCATGAGTATCTTAAACCCCAACGACATCGAATCTATTTCCGTATTGAAGGACGCCGCTTCTGCCGCTATCTACGGCTCCCGCGGTGCCAACGGCGTAATCGTTGTTAAAACAAAAAAAGGGAAGGGTGGTTTTTCGCTGACCTATGGCTATAACCTGGGTATTTCCAAAGCAGCTCAACTGCCGGATATTGTTTCCAATTCTGCGGAGTATATGCAACTCTCCAATGAGGCAAGAACCAACTCCGGTTTAGCGCCCATTTATACCCAACAACAGATAGACTTGTATCAGAATGCAACAGACCGGGTGAAATATCCAAACCATAACTGGCTGGACGATATCTTCAAAACGGCTTATACCCAGAATCATTATCTGAATATGAGTGGTGGAAAAGATAACACCAACTACAGCCTGGGTTTAGGTATCAGCAATCAACCGGGTGTGTTGATCGGTTTCGACTATAAGAAATATACACTGAATCTGGGCCTCAGCTCCCGCGTAAGTAAAAGAGTGACCATCGGTACGAATATACAGATGCGGTATGCCGATAGAAAGTATCCTGAAAATGGCGCAGGAGATATGTTCCTCTCTGCATTGGCACAGTCGCCATTGTATCCAGCTTCCAGCGATGGGAAGTGGATCAAAAAAGGCTACTCCGATGAATTGGGTAATAAGAATCCGGTGGCCATTGTGGGAGAAGATATACGGACAAGAACCAATGATTACTATGCACAGGGTAACCTTTCCCTGGATGTGGATATCATAGATGGATTGAGATGGGAGAACAGGGCCGGTATGAACTATGATAACTATAAATACAATGATTTCAGGCCAGTAGTACCTACCTATTACTATAGTGACATGAGCCCTGCCGGATTACTCGATGATGGTACCCCTGGTCTTTACGTTGGAAATACGGGTAACATTTATACGGTGTATTACAGCCAGTTTACTTATAGGAAGAAATTTGGTTACCATAATCTTTCTGCACTGGCAGGATATCAACAGGAACAAAACAAAGCAGATAACCTGGATGCCACGCGTACCCAGTTTCCATCCAACCAGTTGAGAGAATTAAATGCTGGTCCGAAAGATGGGCAAACAAATGCTGGTACTTCCAGTCAATGGGCCATCCGCTCATGGTACGGTAATGCCAACTACGATTATAAAGATAAATACCTGTTGGGTGCCAGCGTAAGATATGATGGTACCTCCCGGTTGCCGGCAGATACGCGCTGGGGTTTATTTTATTCCTTTTCCGGCGCCTGGAGAATGTCGGAAGAAGCATTCATGAAAAAAGCTTCCTGGATCAACGATCTTAAATTGCGCGCTTCCTGGGGACAATTAGGAAATCAGAACATCGGTACCTATCCGTATCAGTCTACATTGGATAGCAGGCCCTATGTATTCGGATCTACCATTTCTACAGGGTTGAATGGCAGCCAGCTGATAGATCCGGCGCTCACCTGGGAAACTACCCAGGTACTCGATTTCGGTATCAACCTGACCGCATTTGATAATAAACTCACCTTTACCGGCGACTGGTTTAATAAATATACTTTTGATATCCTCCGTGGTTCTCAGGTACCCATCTGGCTGGGTTTAGACCCACCTACCATCAACGATGGTGCAGTGAGAAATAAAGGAGTTGAATTCAATGTACAATACAACGACCGGATTGGTAAAAATTTCACCTGGTATGTGGGTGCTAACTTCCAAAGCTATAAGAACGTGCTGGAACAGTTTGGCAAACGCGAAATAAATGGTAGCACGATCCGCGAAGAAGGACATTCACTCGATGAATACTATCTCTATATCTGGGATGGTATTTTCCAGAGCACAGATGAAATTGCAAAATCACCTAAACAACCAGTGGACGCTACTCCCGGCGACCTGAAAATAAAAGAT
>NZ_DATCVJ010000993.1:0-9264 GCF_036566945.1 Chitinophaga sp.
CTCAATTTAATTTTTCCACACTTCATTTCTTTGCGGAAGCCAATCCTTTACTATGGCTAATAGTATCGTAAAAAATATTTTTAAATATTAGTTGAAAATATTCCAACTTCGCTTCCTTTAAATCATTTTCCTGTGAAGAAACCAATCATCTTTTTATTAATAATTATTACGGGGATATTATCCATATTAACGTCCTGCAGAAAAAACAAATCGGATGCATTATCCAGGCCGGTCACCCCAGCAAAGTACTTTGATGACTTTATGACGACGGCCAGATTTATGCCCAATGATCCACGCCAGATGACGGCAGACGACAAAGCCTGGTTTACTCAAAATGCAGCCTATGATTTCACTTTTGTATTTAAACCGGTAGGGTTTATGCTGACGGCCAAACAGGAAAACCAGTTAAGGGTGCTTTTCGAAGGAGCATTGAAAACACTGAACTACATGGTATATACCAAGCCTGTTGCTTTGGCTACCAGGGCTATGTTTGCAGACAGGACTTTTTTTTATGACAACACGAATCCTGATGGTCCTGATACGCTGCCCAGTGCCGTTGGCACTTTATTAATCATGCGGGGATTAAATACCAATGCTTTAAAAAGCAAAGTATTTACTGTTCAACTGGAACAACGATCTGGAAATTATACAGGTACAGTAGGCAGTCCTGTCTTCACACCGGCGAGAGATAAATTTACCGCAGAAGACTTAGCTGCAGGAAAGAGACTGGACTTTAAATTACCCACCGATGCCGCTTTTGATGCCAGGCTCACGATTCCTTTGGGTCCTAATCTCGAAGCGCTGGATGATTACGATGATTATTGGATGTATGATAGCAACAGTTTGAATAATCTTTATAGCACGGAACCGGAGCATTCTTTTTCAAGAGGTTTTATATATGACCTGGTGGTACATGAACTGCTTCATGCATTGCTACACTGGAATCATACCGGTGGTGAACATGAAACCGATCTGGTATATTCTTATTCCGGCATGATCGGGCAGTTTCTTGAAATGCGTAGTGAAGAAAGATATATTCTTACCGATACTAAAAAAATACCTTCCAGCTTAACAGCGGTAGAGACGATCAGTGCGGAGTTAACGCAGGAATTTGGTGGCCATATGCCCATGGCCTGCTATAATAGTTCACCTTTTAAATTTGGTTTCAGGAAAGGTACCTATAATCTCTACACCATGTATATGGCCAATCAACTGCAGGTTCCTGTTTATAATCCACCATTACCAGCAGGCATATTGTTTCTCAATTATAAAAACGGCCCCAATGCAGGAGATACTAAAAGTATTCCTGCTAACCCTTACGAGGGTATTACCTGGAAGCTCAGGTATGCTGGCATAAAGTAAGCATCTCATATTAATAAATCAGTAGGACAGGCAGCATTATACGGCTACCTGTCCTACTGCCGTTTACGGATAACCGTTAGTCATAAAAATTCAAAAATTATCATTTAATTATTCTATTTTATGCAGCCAAGCCGGCCGGAATTAGCCTATGCCGGAGAGACATTGATAAACCAAAATCTGACAGACCGCGAATAAATCAAACCCTTTATATTTCGTCTTATTCCACGAACCCAATTCTAATCACTATGACCCGTACAAACCTTTCTTTTTCAACCCGTACTGCATTGCTTTTTCCATTATTACTATTGTTGGCGATATCTGCTACGGCTCAAATAACCTGGCCTGCCGGGCAGCTGCTCCCTTCGTTTCCGGCGACCGCCAGCAACCTGGATTTATTTTACAGCAATGGCACCTCTCTGCCTCAACAAAGGTCCTGGCGCTGGGAAGGCGAAGGCGCTGCGCTTAGTCATCATACCGGCCGTTTGGAAACAGATGGCTGGCTTTGTCAGGTTGGCATCGACGCGGCCAATGAACATATGATCTACGGACCTTATGACACCAGCGTTACGGCAGGATTTAATATTGCTGAATTCAGGATGAAGACAGATAATAACACTGCTAACAATGATCCTCTGGTCGATATTGACGTAAGAGATGCCACGACCGGTACTACCCTGGCCGCTCAGACTATTACCCGGCAGCAATTTACGGTAGCAGCCAACTACACCAGTTTTAAATTGCCCTTCACTATGCCGGCAGATCATCATGCTATTGAGCTACGTGTATTTTGGAGAGGAGGTGCTTATATAAAAGTAGACTGGGTGGGTGTGCAGCAAGACAATGCCACTGCAGAAACCTACCTGTTTTCTTCGTTGAAAGGCATTGTAAACAGAACACAGCCAAGGATCTTTTCTTATGAAGGCGATGCCTTTGCAGAAGGGCCGTATGCCTGGATGCAGTCTTTAGGTTTAACCTGGACAGAGCATACCGACCGCTGGGAACTGATTACTAAATACCGTAGTGAGCTATCTGGTTTGATTGTTTACGATCCGGCGCAAACAGCCACGGTGAACCTGGCAACCATGCTGGCGAAAGATAAAAAAGCGCTCATTGCTTCGCCCTCGTTGGTATCGCGGTTAACGGCGGCGCCTTATAACCTGCCAATATTGCTTGACTTGCGCGGACAGTTTACCAGTAAGCTGCAGGTATACCAGACATTGTATAATACTTATTGGCCTTCGCTGGATCATCGCTTATTAATTGGATTAAGTCCGGAAATCCATCAGGGGTCGTTGCGGGAATATGCCACTGCATTAGGTGCAGCCGTCATCTGGTTAGATCCGGCAGTAGCAGGTGAAAGTGAATTACTGAACAGCTTTTTATCTTCTATGCCGGCAGGATCTACGTTTATGGGCTGGTGGCCGGAAGAAGGCGCCGGTATCACCAGAGCTTCCAGTTATGGGATCGCCACTGTTGCCAGCGATTATGCTACCAACTTAACGGTTCATAGCGGTATGCCCAGAACGGTGATGGTGAAGCCCATACCGCCTAAACCCGTCTTAAAAAATAAAATTTATGTAGCCTTTATCATCAGTGACGGCGACAACTTACAATATGTGGAACACCTGATGCGCAAGCTTTGGAATAATCCCGACCGCGGCTCCGTGCCTATGGGATGGACGCTATCGCCTGCGATGCTGGATGCCATGCCGGGAGCATTAAACTTCTATCAGCAAACTTCCACGAATAATGACAATCTGATTTCAGGACCTTCCGGCTACGGTTACGCCTATCCTAATAATTTTCCAAATCAGAATACACTCAACCAATTTGTTATTAAAACCGAAGATTATAACAAGAGAGCCGGATTTAGAGTGCTTACCATCTGGAACACCATTACGGGTGGCATCAACCAAAATGTGGGAGAAAGTTTTGCCACCTATGCGCCTTCCTTATTGGGTTTAACCGCTCAGAATACCGGTGGCGCACTAAGTATATACAATCAAAAGCTGCCGGGGATGCCACTTTCCTGCAATTATTGTACAGGGGAACAAGCCATGAAAGACGCCATTAATGCGGCTTCCGCAGGATGGAACGGGGCTTCGCCGCGGTTTATTATTATACAGGCGCAACCCTGGCAGGATGTGAAGCCTACTAATTTTAAGAACGTCATGAATTCGCTGGACACCAACCATATTGTGGTGCGGCCAGATCATCTTTTTCAACTGATGCGTGAAAAAAACGGGCTTCCAAATGTTGATACCAGCAATAGTCTGGGTACAGATATTACCGATCTTGGAGGAACGTTAACCGCGCAATATCAAACGGGATCTCCGGCAGGTGAAGAATACACTAATCTGATCGATAACAATATCAACACCAAGTATCTGACCTTTAATGCGTCGGCCTGGATAAAATATCAGGCGCCGGCCAGCTATGTCGTAAAAAGTTATGCCATCACCTCTGGAAATGATGCGCCGGAGCGGGATCCATTGAACTGGACATTGGAAGGATCGGCTGATGGTATTAACTGGAGTACGATTGACAGCCATTCCGGTGAAGATTTTCCTTATCGTTTTCAAACGAGAGTTTTCAACATCACTAATAACGTGGGGTATACCTTCTATAGGTTTAACTTCTCCAATAATTCCGGTACCGTATTACAACTGGGAGAGATCCAATTGTTTGGCGCCCCATCATCCGGCCTGAATAATGCACGCAGCAGCGTGATGGCAGCAGCTCAGGATCAAAGTAAGCCGAAAAAAGGTATTTCATTGTATCCGAATCCGGCCGGCACCAGACTCTATATTAATGGGTTAACTAACAATGCAAATCTTGAAGTGTATAATAACAATGGTCAGCGACTGAAAACGGCCATAGGCACATCTATTGATATTGCAGAACTAACACCGGGTGCATATTTCCTGAAAGTGCGTTCAGGAGGGAGCAGTCATACTTATAAGTTTGTTAAGGATTAAAACCCTTTCGTTAAAATAAACACAAGCCGCATCATCGCAAGATAGATGCGGCTTTCTTCGTCCGGGGAGTGCCGGCAATATTACCGTAGCGAAGGAAAATAAAGCTCCGGCTTAAATCTTTTCGCCAGTAAACCCGTTGCCAGGGCCGGATCAATATCGGCGACTACAACACCAGGGGTTCCGTAAACGCCATGAATAATACAGGTACCATCGGGCGCTATGAGGGAGCTGGCAGCTTCTGGATAACGGGAGGCATAATTTGAGCTGGCAAAATAAATGGTGTTTTCCATGGCTCTCATCATCATGGCTTTTTCATAATAAGGATGTTCTTTATGTCCCCATTCGGTTAGTGCTACCCCATCGGTATTGCTACCAACAAAATGGGGATGAAATACAATTTTCGCGTCGTTCCGGGCTGCCCACCGTACTGACTCCGGGTAACGGAATCCTTCATGACAAATGGTGATACCTATTTTTACCCCTTTCACTTCAAAAAGATGGCGTTGGGTACCGGCCACCCATATATGGTCCTCTGTTGGGTCCAATTGATTTTTTGTCTGATATCCCAATACTTCTCCTTTCTCTGATATGACGAAGGCCACATTCAACAATCCGTTGGCGGCGGGCCAATCCATTGGCAGAATAATAGCGATCCTATTGTTAGCCGCCATTTGGCAGGCATCTTCCAATGCTGATTGCAATTTATCGGGGGTACGTTCCTCCGGCCCCGCCCCCATGCCCGGATAGCCAGGAATATAGGATTCGGGGAAACAAATGATGTCCGCATCTTTTTTGACTGCTTCCTTTATTAATTTTTCCATCCAGAATAAACCGTCATTGATGGATGCGGGAAACGGAGGAGAGGCTAAGGCTATTTTCATCATAAAATAAAAATTCTAGTTAGCTAAGGAGTGGCTAAAATACATTTTTCTACCCTTAATCACGGTTGTTTGCGCAAAATTAGGTCTTCTGTTAAGGCCCTGATCTTAATTTTAGCCTTTATAGTTCATTATCAACATAATAATAACTAACGATGACGTTTGCTCAGGTATTTAATTCCACGGTAAAGGCATACCAGCTGTCGCTCCTGACATTGGCCTTCTGCGGGGCAGTATCCACGACTGTCCTGGCACAAAAAAATCCATTCATCACAGACATGTACACCGCTGATCCATCGGCACATGTATGGAAAGACGGCCGTTTATATGTGTATGCTTCGCATGACATTGCGCCGCCAAGAGGTTGCGATTTGATGGACCAGTACCACGTGTTTTCTACAGACGATATGGTACACTGGGAAGATCATGGGGAAATTTTGCGGGCCAGCCAGGTACCCTGGGGCCGGAAAGAAGGTGGTTTTATGTGGGCGCCTGATTGCGCATATAAAAATGGTACTTATTATTTTTATTTCCCACATCCTACCGGTTCCGGTGACCAATGGAATTCGACCTGGAAAATAGGGGTAGCGACCAGTAAGCAACCGGCCAGTGATTTCAAAGTACAGGGGTATATAGAAGGACTTGAGTCCATGATTGATCCGACAGTATTTGTAGACGACGACGGACAGGCATATCTCTACTATGGTGGCGGTGGCACCTGCAAAGGCGGTAAGTTAAAAGATAATATGAGCGAGATAGCAGGCCCTATGGAGAAAATGGAAGGACTGGAAGATTTCCACGAGGCCAGCTGGGTACACAAAAGAAAAGGGATGTATTATCTTTCTTACTCAGATAACCACGACAAAGATGGCAAGCATAACCAGATGCGCTACGCCACCAGTAAAAGTCCTTTAGGACCGTGGACCTCACAGGGCATTTATATGGACCCTACCGATAGCTATACCAATCACGGGTCTATTGTGGAATATAAAGGGCAGTGGTGGGCATTTTATCACACCAGCGCTTTATCACATGAAGACTGGCTGAGATCGATCTGTGTGGATAAGTTATACTATAACAAAGATGGCACTATTAAGAAAGTGATTCCGACTACCGGAGTTGAGAAAAAATAAATATAGAGGATAAGAGTTTTCCGGCAGATGAGATCCGCCGGAAAACTTTTTTATTCGAGTGATGATCGATCGTGTGCGACCGGACATACCGGTTTTTGTTCCGTGTATTTTTTGTGAAATACACTATTCACCTTTACGGACCATCTGCTATTGATCATTTTCGTTTATCCATTATCGTTATTATTTACCAAGATCCCACACATTCAGGTTATTCAACTGTACATTGCCCTTTTCGGCAAAGGCAGCACACCCGGTAGCTTCTTTATCGGGGAATACCAGGGTGGTGATTACTTTTTCACCGTTGTTCACAAATACTTCTACAGAAGATTTATCGAACAGCACCTGTAATCTGATTTGATTATTTACAGGAGCCGCCTTTAGCTGCTGTTTGTCTTTTCCTGCATGGATATAGAGTTCATTGCGTGCTACGTTGTAGCCAATCACCACACTGCTGCCATCTTTTTGTTGCGCTATTTTCAGTCCAAAATCAGTAGCGGTACCAGGTGTGAAGGTAGCATCTATCCAGTTGGTGTTGGTATTAAACTGTTGTTCGTTACTGATCGGGAAATCTTTGCTATCCAATGAAATGGCGGATTGTTGCCACTTTTTAGCAGGGGGCAATTTTTCCAGGTAAGTGTTGAGTACGGAGGACGGTTGTTGAAATAAGCGTATACCCGTCGCCGTAGTTTTGAGAGACAGGTCACGGGGAATGGACATTTGTCCGCGCCATGGTGCCGTAGCGGTTTCAAATGGCATCAACCATCCGATCATCGTGTGGCGATTATCTGGCAGGTGATTATACGGAATAGCGGCATAAAATGTTTTGCCAGCATCCACAAACAGCTGCGTTGTATCGGTATTGGTGAATGTTTTCCCATCAAAGTCGCCGATAAAATATTGCATGCCGGTGGCGGCATCCTGATTTCCGGAAGATATCATGAGCAACCATTTTTTTCTGGCAGGATCACCATCTACGTACAAGGGGGTTAAAGACGGGCATTCCCATATTTTGCGGGTGTCGCCCTGATTGCCGAATTCACTGATCAGCTCCCAGTCTTTCAGGTTGGTAGAATGATAAAACTGTACTTTATGCTCTGCTGGCACAGCTACGGTCATCAGCCATTTGTGTTGTTCTTCCAGCCAGATCACGGAAGGGTCGCGGAAATCTTTTTTCTGAATATCCACTACCGGGTTATGGGCGTAGTTGGTATAAGTAAGACCGCCATCATTGCTATAGGCAATAAACTGCGACTCTTTATTTTGTTTGGGCTGATCGGCGGTATAAATAGCCACAATAGGGCCTCTGCCTTTTTTGCCAAAACCGCTGCTGTTATGCTGATCCCATACTGCCGATCCTGAAAATATCCAGGTGGTGGTATCTTTTGTTTCTATTTCCGGAATGGCTACAGGCAGGTGTTGCCAGTGCAGCAAATCTTTGCTGACAGCATGGCCCCAGCTCATATGTCCCCATTTATTTTCAACGGGGTTGTGCTGATAATACAGATGATATACGCCGTTGAGATAAATTAAACCATTGGGATCGTTGAGCCAGTTTTGCGGAGCCGTGAAATGATACACCGGCCGCCATTGCGGCGTAGGCTGGTCTTGCGCACGTAAAGTAAATGGTAATAAAACGGCGGTGAATATGGCAAATAATGATCGCTTCATAGTAAAAATAGTGTGGCTAAATATAATACTTCCTATTTACATCCTTACTATGTTACGCCTTCTTTTTCGATAATTCCCTGGTGGTCCAAAGCCATGCCACTACTATCGCTGCAGTGATGTATACCATCGGTACTGATATCACTTTCCACACGCCTGCAGGTCCGTTGTGTATGCAATAATCGATAAACAAATACCCCAGCATCACCACGCTGCTGATCAACGCATATTTTATTCCCGTTATCACATCATGGCGCGAACGGATCAGCATCTCTACTCCTGCCCTTCTCCCTAAAAAATAAGTGCCTCCTAACAACAGTATAAAAAAACCAAGTACATCTTTGTTCATCTGAGCATCTATAAAAAAGATAATGTTGTTGGCGAAATCACCGGAGGTGCTTGCCAGCATATAAAAAAACTCCAACAAAAGGATCGTGAAAATCTGGGCTTTCAATGCCTTTTTGCCACCTGTTTGTCTGGCGATATTTGTGTCCATGTATTACGATAGGTATTGGTAAGATATCCTCCGCAAGATATTCATTTCAGCTGCAAATGTGCGCGGGTGTTGCGACTTACATGATTAGTTGCCGCTTTTTCGTAACCGAACACGGTCTTTTGGCATTGCCATGCCCGCAGCCTGGTGGTTCATGCACCAATGGCTGCAACGTTATGATTACCGCATCGATATATCGGTGTGGATATTTGTGCTTACGGCTGTTATTACCTTGCTGATTACCTTAAGTACAGTCAGCTTTCAGGCGATAAAAGCAGCGTTAGCGAATCCTATTAATAGTTTGCGAAGCGAATAACCGGCTAACTATTGCGCTTGCGTACCCTTGCGAAATTCGCGGACAATACGTATCACCACCGGCACCGTTACTGTTACTACGATAAAAGTAATGAAGTACTTCAGGTAAGGTTGCAAAAAGGGCATCGTGCCAATGAGGTAGCCGGCCAGTATAAAGCTAAAGGTATATCCTACAGAGCCTATTGTTACAAACAAAAGGAAGCGGCGGATATCCAGTTTGATCATGCCCGATACAATGGGTGCAAAGGTGCGGATGAGTGGCAGAAATACGCCAGCCGATAAAGCTACTGCACCATGCTTGTTATAAAATTGTTCCGCTGACACCAGGTATTGCCGGCGAAAAAAGCGGGAATCTTTCCGGTTAGATAATAAATGGCCCGTTTTCCTCCCAAACCAATACCCTGTTAAATTCCCGGCAATAGCTGCTACCGCCGTCAGCA
>NZ_DATCVJ010000994.1:0-5061 GCF_036566945.1 Chitinophaga sp.
TTGAAATATTTGATTTTTTCTAATATTTATACTTTTGCCTGAGTCACGATATAATTTTATTATATTTGTTATTGTATTAATTTTTATTATGGTTACTGTCCTATGAAAAACCAAATATTCCTACACCGCATGACTCCTCATGCACTGTAAATGACTCTCGAAAGCAATGGTTCGTCCATTGCTTTTGTTTTTTCAGGGGTTTTTACGCATATTTTTTTATCTACTAGAAATCTCAAAATATAATTGTATTTTTAGACTCGAAAATTTGACACCTTATGAAAAAGCTGTTGTTAATGCTGTTGGTAGTTTTGGCCGCAGCCGCATCAGCAAATGCCAACACTGGTTTCAAGAACGGGGATAACAACGGAGACAAAAACGGGGATAACAACGATAACCGTAATAACTCTAAAAACACAAATAATACAAAACCTGTACGGGTAGAAGAGTTTGTGTTAATGTTTCCACGGGTTGAAACAGCGGAGAAAGTTGATGAAGGCGAGTTGGAAAAAGCTATTGTGGACTTATACAAGTGGTATTTACAAAACGAGACTAAAATAAATACGAACGACTTCCTTAAAGGGAGTGGTAAGGAGTTGGCTTTCCCTTTTAAAGTGGATCCCAAGACCTTGCAACAATATTTTCTGTTCATCAAAAAGAACTTCCCGGGTTTCAGCGAGGACGATTTGTCTGTAAAACGTGGCCGGAAGAAGGAAGCACCTGTTACTGTGCGTGATGAAATGGATAATCCTATGTCGATTTCAGTTAACAGATAAAATCGTTTTGCCAGGCGATAATGCATTTAGAGTTCAATTACAATAAGGGGGATGTGTTGCATGCATTGCGCTATCATTTTATGCAGAGGGGAGAGATAAAAGTCTTCCGCAATACTCTTATCATCCTACTTTTAGCTACTTTAACAGGCTACTTTTTCAAGGTAGTTACCCCGGGTGCGCTTACAGGTATTGTTCTCATGACATTGATATTGGGCTGGGTGTTCTGGTATCTTTTGCCTGTTGCTATCTACAACAAAGCGGCTACCTTCAAAGACAGCATACATCTTAAATACTCTGATGAAGGGTTATTGATTTCTACCCGTGCAAGTGAGCAGCAGCGGGCTATCAGCTGGAATAATTTTTCTCAGGTGGTGGAAACAAAGAAATTCTTCTTCCTATACAGGGACAAAAAAACCTTCTTTCTTATTCCCATTAGTGCATTTGAAACAGAGGAGGCATACCGGAACTTCACCGATATGTTAAAAGCCAAGTTCAATAATTACAGGTAAAGGCGCGAGTTTTTGTCTTGGGACAGGATTATACTGATTTAGATGATTTCCCGGATTTTGATTTTATAAGATTAAAAAGATTGGCGAAGACCGTCGCGGATACCCGTCACTGTCATCGCCAATCTTTTTAATCTTATAAAATCAAAAAAGTAAAATCTGGGAAATCATCTAAATCAGTATAATCCTGCTCCAAGACAAAAAAATATTACAGGTCAATCGTCTGAAACACGCTGAAATGCAGGATATGATTCATTGTTTTGGCGCCGGAAGTTACCTGTATTAATTGGTTCATATATCCGATATCTGCTTTTAGTTTAGTATTAAACTGGTAACCAAATGCCGCGAGAAAGCGGTTCTGATCAAATAACAGGTTACTGATATCATTTCCCCACAGATTCAAAAAGATTTCATCTTGTAAGGCCACATAAAACGGGGTGGTTTCTTTTTTATGTTTAATGGCCAGTTGTGTGCGGTTGAAATATCGTGCACGATTACCATATTTCCAATCGCCGATAGCATGTGCCGAACCTGGTTTTGATGGCTGGGATACCCAACGCTGCTCCAGTCGCACCCGATGTGTCATATCAATTTTCTTAGCCTTATGAATATATTGTTCGAAGATGCGTTGTTCCGGAAGCCAGGTATTACTTACCCCGTTATAGGTAGGCACATAGGCGTAGCCCAATAAAATATGATCCTGTTTGGTCGGTGAATACTGGAGTCCGCCGCGCATGAGCAGTTGGCCTTTGTTGCTGATACCGTCTCTGACACGTAATTGTACATCAAAGGGTATGGCCCATTTACTATTGAGTTTCATGGTGCCGAAATAGGTATACCAATTCTGGTAGCCTTGCGTCATATCCTGTGCTGATACCAAACGAACAATGGCCATCAGGACCATTGTGAGCAGTAGTTTCCTCATAATTGTTGAATATAGGTTGGGCTTAAAGATAACTAAACGGGGGCTAAAAAAAGAAAGCACCTGCAGAAGCAGGCGCCGTTAGATTTTTGTTTAGCTATAGTTGATTGTTGTATCAAAATTTATTGTACCACAGTTTCGTGCCTTTAAAATCGCCGCCAACAGCTGATGCCGCCGCGTCGTAATTGGCTTTATTCTGTGTTTGTTCTGGCAGTGGATAAGTTAAACGATAAGGCACTCCTTCTGTGACACTTGCATCCAGACTGCCGGATTTTGGTGCCATGAACAGTGGTTGTCCACCTGGTTTTTTAAATTTCAGCCTGGTTCTTTCAAACCATGCCTGGAAACCTTGTGGATACAATGCCAGCCATTTCTGGGTACCGATAACATTTCTCCAATCTGCTGCTGCATAAGGTACTTTGGCGATATAGGCATTAATGGTGTCGTCGCTGATGGTGGTTTTCGTCAGATCAGCCCAGTAATGCATAGATGCTTTAATACCATTGGTGTAGTGTGTTGCCGCATCGCCTACATTCATGCCTCTGGCAGCGGCTTCTGCCAGGATAAATTCCACTTCCGAATAACTCATCAGAATACCAGGCATGGTAGGGCTATATATTTGTTTACCAGGGCTGGCGTAGTGATCATCCGTTTGGTGCTGCGGATCAGATGTAGTCCAGCCATAAGGTAAGCCTACGAATTCATTCCCGGTGGTAGATGGGCGTGCGTATATGGGCAGGCGTGGATCTTCCAGGCCTTTCATATAGTCGAGCAGCGTGGTGCTGATGGCAAAGTCGATGATGGGACGATCTTCGTCGTTCTGCGGATATCTGTTAGGCAGTGCATCCACATATTGGAATTGTGCCCCCTGTGAATTTTCGGTGAAGGCTTGTTGATAATGCGCTTCAATGATCTGTTTGGCTTTTTCCGGACTGGCATCTACCATACGGATTGCCATGCGCAGGAGGAGTGAATGGCCCAGCCTTCTCCAGCTTTCCACATCTCCGCTATAGATAATATCTCCGGTATTAAAACTGGTCTGTGATGCATCCAATATTTTTACCTGTGCCTCCAGGGTGTCTATCAGTGATTTATAGATTGCCTGTGGATCGTCGTATTTGGGTGTGATATCGGTCGTATTCTTGAACGCATCAGTATATGGTATATTTCCATAAGTATCTGCCAATATCTGGAAGACCCAGGCGCGCATTATATGTGCGATGGCATTTTGATTGGCTACTCCTGGTTGACCGGCTTTAGACTGGTTCATGGTAATGATGGCATCCAGGTTATGGAGCGAGTAGCTATACAGTGTATTCCAAATAGTATTGTTATTACCCTGATCAAGTTGATACTGGCTATCTGCTACTCTGGCGTTACCAGACCAGAATTGTGCGTAATGCATGGCGATATAGCCATTCTGCAAACCGCTGTATAGTACATCCATAGCAGATTTCTGGGCGCCGGTCAACAGGTATTGTGGTTCTGTGGTAGTGGGTTTAGTTGGATCACGGTTCATATCATCCAGTTTTGTGCAGCTGGAGATAGCCAGAGAAACCGTTAAAAGTAATGCACCACTATATTTCAAAATCGTCTTTGTCATCTTCATAAAAATTTAGAATGATACATTCAGGTTAATACCATAAGACCGGAGCGAAGGCAATGCTCCCCCTTCAATTCCCTGGATGTTAGAAGCGGAATTGAGGATGTTGGATGGATCCACGTTAGGGGCATTGGACTTGATCAGCCAAAGGTTACGACCATAGAGGGATACGCGGGCACTTTGCGCACCGATCTTTTTATACCATGATTCGGGCAGGTTGTAGCCGAGTTTAGCTTCTCTCAGGTAGATATAACTGGCATCATACAGATTTGCTGTGCTGATGGTGTTCCCTACGTTATATTTGAAATAATCCTGAGCAGGCATGTTAAGTGTATTCGGTTTACCGTCTGCCGTAACACCTTCTGTAACGATGCCTTTTTCCCGGATGCCGTTGGCAGCGGTGCTTTCCAGCAGACCAGATTTTTCTCCATAGAGATTGGTGTAGGAGAAGAAGCTACCGCCGTGCTGGAAGTCGACCAGTGCAGAGAGATAAAAGCCTTTGTAGGAGAAGGTATTGGTAATACCACCTACATAATCCGGATAGGCGTTACCGATATTTTTGATGGCACTTGGTACATATCGTCCTAAAGAGTCCACCAACTTTTGGCCGTCTACATAAGTGTAATCAGTACCACGAAGGGTTCCCAGTGGCTGTCCTACTTCAGCTACCACCGATACCTGTTGTGTACGGCGGTCGGTGCCGATGGTTAAGATAGGTAATGAAGTATTGTATTGAGGCACATCGAGGTTCAACAGCTTATTGCGATTGAATGCTATATTGGCGTTGATATCCCAGCGGAAGCCACCTTTGAGGCGGATAGGATTCAGGTTTAACCCGATTTCCAATCCTTTATTTTCTACACTACCACCGTTTACATAAGCGCCCAGATAGCCGGTTGGGGCTGATACAGGTAAGCTAATGATCTGATTTTTGGTAACCCGTCTGTAATAGGTAAGATCCAGGCCAATACGGTTATCCAGGAATTTGAGTTCTACGCCGGTTTCTACTTCTGTAGTGCGTTCTGGTTTTAAATCCGGGCTGTTAAAGGTTGAATTGAACTGGCCAACAGGGTTACCATTAAATGGTAATATAAAGTTGAACGTATTGAAAGTATGATAAGCTTCTGCATCATTACCTACCGCAGCAAGGCTTCCTCTAACTTTACCGAATGACAACCATTTCCAGTCTTTCAGCAAATCAGAGAACACAAAAGACAGCGACGCTGAAGGGTAGAAGTATTGGTTATTGCCTTTTGA
>NZ_DATCVJ010000995.1:0-3562 GCF_036566945.1 Chitinophaga sp.
ACAATTTCATTTACAACTGCAACCGGCTGATATTTGTCAAAAATTTCAGCCCAAAATCTGCGTTCTATACTAAGTATTTTTCGACGCTCAGGCTGTCTCAGCTTACCCATAAATCTGTCGGCAAAAAAAGAAGTAACCAAATAGGCTGATGATGAATCTTCTAATGTAGATTCCTGTTCCTGACAATGAAGGGCATAAAAATCCTCAAAACAGCCTACGGAAATTATTCCTTGCTGCTCAAGCTCTTTGCTTTCGCTTCTTGTCATTGTTACATACAAGGAATCGTACTTTTCTGATACCAATTTTGGGAAAAGAAACTGTTGATAATCTCTCGCAAAGAAAAGTATACTAGGCTTCATAAACTTCATAATTCATTACAAATGTGACTCATTCACTTGCGGACATCAAGATCCGTAAGATTTTCTCCTATCAATCCTTGTTCAATTAGAAATTCTGCCCATAGCCAATCTAACGGCACATCTAAATCAACTGAAGCGTACTCATCCATTTCCATTTTCTTGATTCTTTCAAATTGTGAGATTGATTTGCTCTTAATTGCTTCTACATTAATAACATAAACTGCTCCATTATATTCCCAAACTTTAGGGCAATCCTGCCTCCTTACAAAGTCGCCGGGTTTGGACTTAACAAGAAATCCGTTCTCGTTTTCCTCAAACAATAAATAATAAGGGTTCGCCGTCGTTTCCTTAACGGAAACGATCATTTCAAGTTCGGCATTATATAAATCCAAAGCTTTCCTTACATCCGAAACTTTTCTAAAAGGCGATGTTGGCTGAAGAACTACTATAATATCATGATATTGTCCTTTTTTCTCGTAAAAATCCAGGGCATGCAAGCATACATCATAAGTCCCGATCGTATCAGTCGCAAGCTCCGCTGGCCTTTTAAACGGAACTTTTAAACCATAATCTTTAACCTTATTAATTATTTCCTGATCATCAGTTGAGACACAAATGTTATCATCATGTGTTAACATTCTTGCTATATCGATACTATAGTAAATCAAAGGCTTTTTATTCAAAAGCTTTATATTTTTCCCCGGGATACCTTTTGATCCACCTCTTGCCGGTATTATAAATAATGGTTTCATATTACAATTTAATATGCTTTATATCTTCTTGGGCCTGCACGAAATCCTGCGGTTTTCCTATGTCCAACCAATAGCCAAGTATGGGATAATGTGAAACCTTTTTACTTTTTGCTATCAACATTTCCATAAAGTCTGTAGCATTAAAGAACGCCCCTTTGGTCAGATGTGACAATAATAGTCTGTTAAAGAGATAAATCCCCCCATTCGAATAGTAGTTATATGTTGGCTTCTCATCAAAAGAAATCACCTGATTTCCTTCTATCTCAAGTACTGCATATGGGACCTTTACCTGATAGGGAATGCTGGCAACCATCAGATCTGCCCCTGATTCAAGATATGATTTATAAAAATCTGCATAGTCAATATTCGTCAACAGATCTGAATTCATTAATATAATGTGATCAGACGAAAAATTTTCAATCAAACTTAAAGCACCAAATGTTCCCAGCGGCTCTTCTTCTTCAACATAATCAATGGCCACATCTTTTGCGGATCCATCTCTGAAATAATTCTTTATTTGCTCACCAAGATACCTGATGGATATGGTAATCCTATTAATACCAAAATAGATAAGGCGGTCAACATTATGTTCTATGATGGGTTTATCTCCTACTTTCAACAATGGTTTCGGACAGTTTTCGGTTAGTGGCATCAGGCGTTCACCTTTTCCTCCAGCCATAATAACCGCATCGACTGGCAACATAGAAGCCTTCGTCCTGAGGTTGAGGATGTCAACAATTCTATGCGCCTTATCAACAATCGGAATAATCTTCAGATTTCGGCGCCGATAGTTATCAATATCAGCAAGTGCATAGTCCCCAATTTTTATATAAACAGGATTAGGCTGGATAAATTCTGTAATGCGATCTGTAAGAGTATGCCCATTAATAAATCCCCTTCGCACATCTCCATCCGTCAGAGAGCCTATTAGTCTTTCTTGCTGATCTACGACAAAAAGTATAGCATCAACCCCCAAAGCATTCAACTTCTTAAATGCATCGGTAACACCTTCGACTTCAAAAATTAAATGTTTGCGGAATTCCATTATTGCTTATCAATAAATTTTATTAATTGAAACGCTTCTGCATAGTGTGTTCCTACAGATGCTCCTCTGAAATGTGCAAGTGCCCGGATGTTGTCGAGACTTCTGGGGAAAGGATGCGGACCTAATTCTGATTCGTATATCTCCATAACTTCCAGCTTTTTTTCCAGATATTCTGATATATCGACGTAATAATTAGGCATGAATACTCTTTCCGGCAATGCGGGTGCAAACTCCGTTTCAGATAAACATTCATACATTAATACCTTCCTGATGAAAGGATATCTGAATGATTTAGTACACGCTACCACTGCATCAAAAATTACTCTATGATCACTATGCGCATCCGATCTGTTCATTACATATATAGTTTCTGGTTTTACCTGATGGAAAACATCAGATATTTTGGGTACCATATCTATAATCATACCGGGATGCAGTAGCATAGTAGGATAGTCCAGTTTAATAGTGGATGTAAATCCCATTTTTGTGGCGACTTCCACGATTTCTTCCTGTCTGCTTTTTACTCTTTCTGCCGAAAAACCATATTCTTCCAATACATTGGTAATTATCAGCCAGTGTACCTGATCACCTTTAGCGACATGCTTCAGTAAAGTTCCGCCTGCACCTAATACTTCATCATCCGGATGTGCTGATACTACAATAACATTTGACATAAATGGTGTTGATTATATTTTGTATGTAATATTTTTATGAATCAGCTCTTTATCTATTTGAATAGTACTAAGCACTTCACTAATTTTTCCGGCACTATTGCCATCCCCATAAGGGTTATTAATTTTCTTTACCTGGTCGCGATACGCTATATCTGTTACGGACTTTATAATTGCGATATAAATTTCTTCGCTGTCATATTCTGTATAGATAACATTTCCGGCGCTAAAACGACCACGCTGACGCAATCCTATGTTAATGACAGGTAATCCTATAGAAGGCGCTTCTACGATCCCTGAGCTCGAATTACCGATCAGGCAGCTGGCATATCGAAGTAGATTAATGTAATTCAACCGATCCAGATTTTTAAACGAACTGAATTGCTCCGGATATAAAGTAGTGTATTCATTAATTTTCTCTATGATCGCAAAATTTCCCGGATCCGAATTGGGGTAATTAATGAAACATTTGTATCCGGATTTATGAATAGCTGACAATGTTTCCTGCATCTGAGCGCCAGCTTCATCGGCTTCTGCAAGGATTGGATGTTGTATCAGTACCAGGTAAGGAGCATCGCCAATGTTAAACTCCTTTATTGGAAGCACTTCCCCTTTGTCTAGCCTTGGGCAATTAACAAATTTATCCAACGCCGGATTTCCAAGATTAAATATGCGGAAATCGTCTTCTCCCAATTTCCTCAGTACATCAGCGTGTTTATGAAGAAATGTAAAATG
>NZ_DATCVJ010000996.1:0-2842 GCF_036566945.1 Chitinophaga sp.
AGTGATTTGATGTTCTGTGAGATATTTCCGTACTGTTAAATAAACATATTTGGGATAAAGTCGCTGACCGCTATGTGGATGCACCAGCAACACACCTCCTTCAAATTCTTCCAGGCAGCTACGCTTCTGATCCATATAGTCGCCTATTTGTGCCAGCAACCCCTGACTAATGGGAATAATCCGCTCCTTCCCTCCTTTCCCCATTACCTTAATGGAAAGATTTCCTTTGTCGACCCTGAATTCCTGTAAAGAGATCAGTTCTGATAAACGAATACCTGTCTGATAAAAGATTTCAAAAATGAGCCGATGGGTAGTTCCTTCGAAATCATTGGCAAAAATATGCATAGAAGTTACGGAAACCGGGCTTACGTTATCTTCCAGGGCACGCATACCCTTCTCCTCAATATAACCCGGCAAACGACGGCTTATTTTGGGTGCAATGACTTTGGTCATAGGCGACTGTTTGACCAGGCCCTGACGCAGACAATATTTGAAAAAGGATTTGAGTGTGGAGATTTTCCGGTTTACGCTTTTGGCCGTCATGGCATCTTCCATCAAACGGGCCAGCCAGCTGCGGATCATTACATGGGTAAGATCTTCAACAGGTGTACTGCTGTAGCTAAGGGTAACGTAATCGATAAACTGGAAAAGATCATTGCGATAGGCAGTGCAGGTATGCGCTGAGTACCGTTTTTCGAGCTGGATATAGGCTATAAAGCGCTCTGCTAAGGAATATAATGGTTCGTTCAACACAAAAAGATTGATGATTGTAAAGTTATTAAATAACCTTACAATCATCAAATATTTTGAGTTGCATTCAGCTTATTGCCAATGCAATATTAATCTTCAAATTTACCGGTAGCCAACTGTTGTTTGTAAACGGCTTTTAACACCTGGTTACGACGTTTAACAGATGGTTTAGTAAAAGACTGGCGCGTTCTCAGCTGCAGTAATATGCGAGCTTTCTCAAACTTCTTTTTATATTTTTTAAGCGCCTTGTCTATGTTTTCGCAATCTTTAGAATCAATGATCAACATAATTTTTGCCTCTTATTTTTAGGAACGCAAAGATAAAACAAGATTTGTGAAAAAACAAAAGACTATCAGAATTATTCTGTTTCCCCTCCTTCCGGCCCATATAATATGACCCATAATAACAGGTCAGATGTAAAATTACGGAAGCGATGTGTAGCACCAGCGGGCACAAACAGGAAATCTCCTACCCCAATGTGTACTACTTTATTCTCCATTTCAAATTCCCCGCTTCCTCTCATTACCAGGTAAATTTCGTCCTGCATATGCGGTTCCTGCCCATCCAGCTCCTCCGGTCCAAAAATAATTCCCCGCATGGAACCGTGCTCAAACAATACGGCGAAATCATCTTCGCTTTTCTTCAATTGAGTTAAAGACTCGGCAAAAGAAACATGAAACCTCATACCGTGGTTAATTTAACGTATTCTGAGATATCCCGAAATTAAGAAAGAATTGGGAATTTGCGTAGTGTCTAAGGTTCGGCATACCGGAGGGCCTTTAAGTGCTGGCAGCGGCTGACAAGGTGTATTTAGTTACGGGGATAGCCAAGGTTACCGCGGAACTGGCAAAAGCCCGGCAGACAGGTGTATTTGGTTACAATGCTCCTGATGATTACAGCGAACAGGTAAAAGTCAACGAGGAAATATTGGCGGATTGAGGCGTATCAGCGTGCTCCTGACGACAGTAGCCGAGCCGTTAAAAGCCAGTGAGGAATGCAGGCGGAAAGGCGCATTGACCTGCGATGCTCCTAATTGCGCGAAACGGGGTGATAGCCAACCAAGAAATATTAGCAAAAAGGATTAATAAACTCCAGCGGGACAGCAGTTTACACAAACAGGATCTCGCGGGAGATAAAACCGGTAACCACCGTGTTTATCTTCCGCGAGATCCGGGAAACTTAGTTTCTTTAGTCTTTTAGCTTCTTTTTCAACAAACTCACCTGATCCTGCAGATGACTAACCATATCGGCCAGATGATTCACACTCATACGGCTTTGCTGCCCTGCTTTACTGATAACGGCATCAGACTGCCATAATTCCAGTACCTCTTCCATCTCGACCCCGTATGGCTCAAATTGCGGATTATCTGAGGCCAGGGTGATTTTTGATTTGGAACGGTTATTCTTCAGGATTCTTTTAAAAACAATGCCTTCACGGGAAGTAATCACCACGTAGGTTTCATTATTCTTAATTTCATCCCAACCATCTACCTTATGGCAAACGATAACAGAACCGGACGTAACCGGCAACATAGAATCTCCGGCTATTTCAAAGGCCCGGTAATCCCCTGCACCCAGCATGGGTAACGTAAACGTATTCAGTTCCTCTATAAATTCATCGTCGTTATAACCCGCGAGATAACCAGCGGCCGCTTTTACCGGCACAAACTGTATTGCCTGCCGGGCACTGCCCAACTTCAGCTGACGACGCTTTTCCAGGAAACTGTCTTTCTGGGAGCCAAGATCACGACGAAGCAGATCATCGATAGACACCCGGAACATATCACTTACCTGTTCCAGGATTTCTGTACGGGGTTCTGCACGCTCTTCCTCATATGCACCCAACAGGGAACGCTTAATACCGAGTTTATCGGCAAACTCTTGCTGCGTCCAGGATTTTTGCTTACGCAGATATTTCAAATTCTGACATACTACGGACATAACCTAAATAATTTAGTACCTTGCTAACAAAATTAGCAAATATTTTTATGAATTACCAAATATATTCGGGTCGCTTCGCTTATTTTTGCCCGGTAAAATCCAACTCGATATGTTAAATTATATACACTCATTTTTAAGATGGGCGCTATTA
>NZ_DATCVJ010000997.1:0-10103 GCF_036566945.1 Chitinophaga sp.
GGGTGGCCTTCGGTGTCAATACGATGGTACCTATTTCCAGTTCTGATTCGTAAAATTTGAGACTATCCTTGGGGATGGCATCGTAGAAGCGCTTTACTTCTGACGGTGTTACTTTTACCGGTTCAATGATTTTGTTACGCATGGCTTGTGCGAGCAACCCTTCTTTGATAGGCTGACGGAAGCGTTCGCGAAGCTGGTAGATAGAGTAGCCGGTGATTTCCTTCATCTTTTCCTTGGTACCGTACATCTGCTCGAAATAGCGGATACGGTTTTCCATTTGCGCTTCAACATCACCATCACTTACGGGCAAGCTATCTCTTTCTGCCTGAAGTACCATTACTTTCTGGGAAATCAGCATTTCCAGGGTTTTGCAGGCTGCATCAGGCATCAGATTTCCATCTGGTGAGTTATGCATCTGATCGCTGAGTGCCCCATCCATATCGGATTTGAGGATAATCTTATCCCCTACTACGCCGATAATCTTGTCAGCAATCAGTTTCTGCTGAGCCGAAGCGGCCTGCCATAACAGCAAAGCGCCTGCGGATAATGCTAAAAGTTTCTTCATACAAAAGCGGTAAAAATCAAAAATAACCATTTAAAGGTCAGTAGCATAGGGAAAGTCGATGGATTTAACAAAAGTTTAGATGAATCGTGGAAACGATGCTGTTATAAAGGCGGAAGGCTTAAAGCATAAAGCAAAAAGCTATTATGGAGAAGGATATGAGCGGATGATTACACGCTTACGTTATTCTCCATAATAGCTTTTTGCTTTATGCTTTAAGCCTTCGGCTTTTTTATAATGTTCTCTTCACTTCTACTTCTTCAAAACCTTCGATGTTATCGTTAGGTCTGAGGTCGCTAAATCCGCGGATACTCAATCCACACTCCATGTTAGCGGCCACTTCTTTCACGTCATCTTTATAACGTTTCAGTGAGCCGAGTTCGCCGGTGTGCACCACGATACCGTCGCGCACCACGTTGATACGGGTGTTTCTTGTCAGCTTGCCATCTGTAACGAAGCAACCTGCCACAGTAACCTTTTCGAATTTGTAAGTTTCGCGCACCTGAACGTTGCACACCACTTTCTTTTCGATTTTTGGTTCCAGCATACCTTCCATGGCGCTCTTGATTTCATCGATCGCGTCATAGATGATAGAGTAGTTACGGATTTCGATATTTTCTTTTTCCGCCAGCTTAGCAGCCTGGGAAGAAGGACGTACCTGGAATCCGAGGATGATGGCATCAGAAGCGGTAGCCAGCAATACGTCGGATTCGGTGATCTGACCTACTGCTTTATGTACGATACTGATAACGATTTCTTCGGTAGACAGTTTCTGCAGGGAATCGCTCAATGCTTCCACGGAACCATCAAAGTCGGCTTTGATGATCAGGTTCAGCTGTTTGAAGTTACCCAGTGCCAGACGGCGACCGATTTCATCCAGTGTAATGTGTTTCTTGGTACGGATACCTTGTTCACGAACGATCTGTGCTCTGCGGTTGGCCACTTCTTTAGCTTCAGATTCGTCTGCGAACATTTTGAATTTCTCACCAGCCTGAGGAGCACCGTTCAAGCCGAGCACCTGTACTGGCATAGAAGGACCTGCTTCTTCCATTTTCTGACCACGTTCGTTGAACATGGCTTTGATTTTACCGAAGAAGGAGCCGGATACGATGGTATCGCCCTGACGGAGGGTACCATTTTGTACCAGCAGGGAGGCAACGTAACCGCGGCCTTTGTCCAGTGTTGCTTCCACGATACTTCCGGATGCTTCGCGGTCTGGGTTTGCTTTCAATTCCAGCAGTTCCGCTTCCAGCAATATTTTTTCGAGGAGAACATCTATGTTCAATCCGTTTTTGGCAGATATTTCCTGACTTTGGTATTTACCACCCCAGTCTTCTACCAGGAGGTTCATGCCGGCCAGTTGTTCTTTAATTTTTTCCGGGTTGGAGCCTTCTTTATCCACTTTATTGATAGCGAATACCATTGGCAGACCAGCAGCCTGAGAGTGGGATATTGCTTCCCTTGTTTGTGGCATGATGGCATCATCGGCGGCTACCACGATTACAGCGATATCTGCTGCTTTGGCACCACGGGCACGCATCGCGGTAAACGCTTCGTGACCAGGTGTATCGAGGAAGGTGATTTTTTTGCCACTTGCAGTAGTTACCTGGTAAGCACCGATATGCTGGGTGATACCACCGGCTTCACCGGCTACCACGTTTGCACTACGGATATAATCGAGCAGGGAGGTTTTACCGTGATCGACGTGACCCATGATGGTGACAATCGGAGCACGTGGTTCCAGGTCTGCAGGATCATCTACTTCGTCTTCATCATCGGATTCTTCTGCATCTTCCAGACCAATGAATTCCACTTCGTAACCAAATTCGCCGGCCACCAGTTCTATTACTTCCGCATCGAGGCGTTGGTTGATAGATACCATGATACCGAGGCCCATACATTTAGAGATAACTTCTGCGAAGCTTACGTCCATCAGGTTAGCCAGTTCGGATACAGAAACGAATTCTGTTACCTGGAGTTTGTTGTCTCCATCTCCTTCCTTCGCTTTCTGGTGGGCTCTTTCTTCACGTTTTTCTCTACGGTGTTTAGCTTTCACGTTTTTACCGCGACCGCCACCGAGTTTGGCCATTGTTTCCTTGATCTTATTCTGGATCTCGTTCTTATCGATTTCTTTCTCTTCGGTAGTGCGTTTATCTTCGCCACGGTGGCCCTGACCTGGTCTGTTGTAACCGCCGCCGCCCTGGCCTGGCCTGTTATAGCCTCCGCCCTGACCGGCTGGTCTGTTACCACCACCTTGTCCGCCGCCTGGACGATTGTATCCGCCACCTTGTCCGGTTGGTCTGTTACCACCACCCGTTGCACCGCCTTGTCCGGCTGGCCTGTTATAGCCTCCGCCCTGACCTGCAGGTCTGTTGTAACCACCGCCACCGGTTCCGGTGTTGGCGCCGCCTGGACGGTTATTATTGTTACGGTTATCGCCTTGTGGACGATTTCCGCCACCCTGGTGCCCCTGACCCTGATGACCGCCACCGCGGTTATCATTATGATGGGGGCGATTTCCGCCACCACCTTGTCCGCCGTGTTGATGTGGGCGATGTTCACCCGGAGTGCCACCTTCTTTGCGGTCGCCTTCCTTGAAATCTTTAGGCTGAACAGGTTCAGGTTTCTTTTCCACGATGATACGCTTGCGTTTGCGTTTTTCGTCCCTGCTAAAGTTGTTCTTATTATTATCGCGTCTGTCAGATTGAACTGGCAGTTCTATTTTGCCTATTACTTTAGGGCCGGTTAATTTTTCGGCCTGAATATTTTCGATGACAGCAGCACCAGCTGGTTCGTCCTGTGCCTGAGGGGCAGCGGGAGGAGGTGTTGGGGGTGTGTTATCGACAGCAGTGGGTTTGCGATGTTCTGTCTTTACGACTTGTTTAACAGGAATGTGCGCCGGTTCTTTGACTGCAGCCGGTTTTGCCTCTTGTAATACTTCTTCCACTTTTTTAACTACAGGTTTATCTTCAACCGGTGCGGCTTTTTCCGTTTTTTCTGTCGTATCGGTCTTTTCTGTTTTCGCTACTTTCTCTGCCGGAGGGGTAGCTTCGGCTTTAGGAGCCTGTTCTACTTTTACGGCTTTATCAGCTTTCTCAACTGGTTTTTCAGTTGGAGCCGGAGTTGCTTCCTGTACGGTAGGGGCTGGAACAGGTTTCGGTTCCGGTTGTTTTTCAGCAACGGGAGGAGCGGGTGGAACAACTGGAGCCGGTGTAGGTTTTTCTTCCTGTACCGGAGGTTTCACTGCTTCGGGTTGCGGAGCTGGAGTTTCGTCCTGTTCTGCTTTTTTAGCAACTGGTTTTTTATTGCGGTTTAATGCGTCCAGATCTATGGTAGTAATGATTTTAGGGCCGTTAATTTTCGGCGCTTCCGTTTTTACTACGTCTGGTTCCGCCGGAGGAGGCGTTGCCGGTGCTTTAGGAACTTCCGCAACAGGGGGAGCTGTAACAACGGGTGGTTCAGGCTTCGGTTCAGCTTTTTCCTTTGCGGGAGGTGGTGGTGTTGCCGGGGCAACAGTCGCCTGTGGTTGTGGTTCCGGTTTAGGGGTTTCCTTTACTGGTTCCGGTTGAGGCTCACGTTTTTCTTCCTTAGGCACTTCTGCTACTGGAGCGGGAGCTGCCTCGTTTTCTTTATTGGTATTCTTTTTAGCCGCCGCTTCCGCTTCCTCCTTCTCTTTCTTCTTCATCGTTTCTAACACGCTTCCTTTGGGCAGGGCTATCTGGTCGCTTTTGCGCTTGTTAGCCTTGTCCTGCTGGAACTCCGACTGCAGTGCTGTATACATAACAGCCGTAAGGCGGGCATTGGGAGAACCAAAGCCACCCATGTCAAAGCCTTTATTGCCAAGGAAATCGATGAGGGTTTCCTTACCAATATTAAACTCCTTGGCTGCAGCCAGCAAGCGTGGTGTGTTGTTTGTTGTTTCAGGCATATCGTATTTCGGGCCTCCCCTGTTTCCCGTTTCTTCAAAACGGGATGTTTTTTTACGTTTAAACAATAACTCGAAAAAATCAATTCCCTTTCTAATAAGGCCTTTACCTGGGAAGGGTTGTGGCTCGGCTTTATTCTTTGTCAAACTCTTCCTGTAATATTCTTCTTACATCCTGCACTGTCTCTTCTTCCAGATCAGAACGGCGAACCAGTTCTTCAACAGTCAGCTCTAATACGCTGCGGGCAGTGTCACAACCTATTCGCTTCAGTTCATCTATTATCCATTCTTCGATTTCATCCGAGAATTCTTCCAGATCGATATCAAATTCAGACTGCTCCTGTGCTTCATCACGGAATACATCAATCTCAAAACCAGTCAGTTCGCAAGCCAGCTTAATGTTTACACCTTTTTTTCCGATGGCCAGTGATACCTGGTCAGGGTTGAGGTAAACGGAAGCGTATTTGTTTTCGTTATCCACTTCCATGCGGCTGATCCTGGCGGGTGTTAAGGAACGCTGAATCAACAATTGAATGTTGGTGGTAAAGTTAATGATATCTATATTTTCATTTCTCAGTTCGCGAACGATGCCATGTATACGGCTACCTTTCATACCAACGCAGGCACCTACCGGATCGATACGATCGTCGTAGGATTCTACGGCCACTTTGGCTCTTTCTCCTGGTTCACGAACTATTTTCTTGATCACAATAAGGCCGTCAAAGATCTCAGGCACCTCAATTTCCAGCAATTTAGCAAGGAAGGATGGATGTGTGCGGGAGAGAATGATGAGTGGTGCGTTGTTTTTCATTTCCACCTTCTTCACCACCGCTCTTACGTTCTCCCCTTTTTTGAAATAATCTGTGGGGATTTGTTCAGATTTAGGCAAAATTAACTCATTCCCCTCATCATCAAGCAATAAAACTTCTTTTTTCCAAACCTGGTATACTTCACCATTTACAATTTCACCTGCTTTGTCGGCATATTTCTTAACCAGAATGTTCTTTTTCAGGTCGCCGATACGGGCAGATAAAGTTTGTTTAGCCGCCAGGATAGCCCTGCGACCGAAATCCATGATCTCTACCTCTTCATATAAATCTTCACCTACCTGATAATCCGGTTCTACCTTGATAGCCTGGGAATATGCGATTTGTGCGTTTTCATCTTCTACTTCTCCATCTGTTACGATGGTACGACGGCGTAATATTTCAAGGTCACCTTTTTCGGTATTTACAATCACGTCAAAATTCTCATCTGAGCCATACTTTTTCCGCAGCAGTGTTTTGAACACATCCTCCAGGACCTTCATCAATGTAGGACGGTCGATATTTTCCGCCTCCTTGAACTCGGTAAATGACTCAATCAAGTTAATACTAGCCATGTTTAGTTGTTATATTTTAAAACACGATGCACACCTTTGTGTGCTTTATTTCATTAAGTTTTAAATCGGTTGATTTCTTCTCTTTCTTCTTGCCAATCAACTCTTCAATATTAATTCCTTCCTCAGTAGCCGATTGCAGGGTACCTTCCTTTACGGAGCCATCCAGCAGGGTTACTTCCACTTTGCGTCCAATATTTTTAAGGTATTGTCTGTGCAGTTTGAGCGGTTCATCCAGTCCGGGAGACGAGACTTCAAGGGAGAAATCATTGTTAGGGAACAGTTCAGCCGCTTCCAGCAAAGGATATAACTGACGGTTAAACGACACCAGTGTAGCCACCGGTACTCCTTTATCTCCGTCCAGAAAGAGCTTTATATTGTTAGTGGGCTTAATTCTGATGTCTACCAAAAAATTGTCGGGATCGTTAGCCAGCAGTCCTTCTGCCATTTCCCGGATAGTTTTTATCACGTGTTCGTTTGCCATACAAAAAGCGCGAAGGGGACAATATCTCGTCCCCTTCGTTTGAATCATTTTTCCTCATACAAAATTAGGATTTTATTTTGATTGAAAAACTATTTCTTTAACTTGTATATAAATATTTATGTGAGATGCACTGCCATCATTCATATGTGTTTTTAAAATATCTGACGTGACTACTGCTTTCTGGCAAAAAATTAATATAGAACTCATCGTTTGGCCCCTGGGGCTAATCCTGCTATACATGATGAAGCCCGATGAAGATGCCGGAAGTTTATGTTTGTTCAAGAATATAGGCATCCCCTTTTGTCCCGGCTGCGGTTTAGGTCATGGTATTCATTATTTTTTACATGGCCAATGGTCGGCTGCCATCCGCCACCACTGGCTATCTCCGCTGGTAGTAGCCCTGTTGCTATACCGCATTGTACAACTGGTCCGCCTTCAATACGCTGACCTTAAACAATAAACCCAATACTATGAGCGACTTTTCATTTGCCATGCTCCCCGGCATTGAAACCGAGGAAATGATTTGGTTACAGGAACTTACCAAAGGTTTTTCCGCAGAAAACAAACAACGTTTTCTGGCTGTATATCAGGGCCGGCGCAAGGATCCGCAAACAATTCTTATCTGTAGTCTGATCGGTTTTGTCGCTGTAGCAGGTATTCAGCGCTTTCTGCTCAACCAGATTGCTATGGGAATTATATACGTGATAACACTCGGCTTTTGCTGTGTAGGCACCATCATCGACGCCATCAACTATCGTAAATTGACCTGGGAATTCAATAAAAAAGAGGCATTGGCGTCCGCTGCTTTGCTGGGTCTTTAGTCAGGTTAGGAAAGTTAAAAAAACCTTAAAATGAGGTGATTTTCAAGGCGCCGGATACTATATTCCGCTAACTTCGCACCATTATGATTAAATTTTTGTTATCCATATTTATTGCCTGGCTGCTGTATAAGTTGGTATTTGACCTGCTCATACCGGGCTATAAAGTGACCAAACAAGTACGCCGGCAGATGAGTGATATGCAAGATCATATGCGTCAGCAATATGAAAACCAACAAGGTACGCCGGGAAATCACCAGCAGCCATCACCTCCTCCTGAACCCAAAAAAGTGGATAAAGGAGATTATCTTGATTTCGAAGAAATTAAATAAAGAAAAGGCCGGGTTACGAAACCGGCCTTTCTTATATTATACCTATACTGCACTCGCAGGACGGAAAATATCCAGGATCGTTTTCGGAGACTCCAGGTGAATAGTTTGCAATCCCACAGCCCTCGCCCCTTCTATATTTGGCAAAAGATCATCTATAAACACCGTTTCCGCCGCATTCAACCCATTTTGATCCAATACCATCTGGTAAGCCGCTTTATCAGGTTTACGCTGCCCCATCTCGTGAGAATAGTAAGCCCGGTCAAAGAAACTGCTCAAAGAAGGTATTCCCCGGCTTTCCTGCAATAACCTATTGAACTCCTCCAAATGAATAGCATTGGTATTACTGAGCAAATAAAGACTGTAATGCTGCCGCAACTGCTGTAATAACTGCAGGCGCTGCACCGGAAAGTCCAGTAGCATCGCATTCCAGGCAGTCGTTATCTGCTCATCTGTTACGTTTTCCGGTACATGCTTATGCATCTCTGCCAGGAACTCCGCTGTAGACACATGGCCGGTTTCCAGACCATTGAATAAGCTGGAACCACGAAACTGCGAATACAACTCATTGAAATTCTTTACCCCTAGTTTGGTAAAAGCCTCGTGGGTAAGCTGGTAGTCAATATTGAGAATTACACCGCCCAGATCGAATATGATGTTTTTGATGCCTTGCATATGGTAAAAGATTGAGCGCAAATTTATTAAAGTATAGGCGTACGCGTTGGAATCAAAAAAATATTTTAGGTTAATTCAATAAAATAATTAATTTTGCCGTCCCTTGAAAAGGGGAATTTTAGTTCTTCGGAACGGGTCCTATAGCTCAGTTGGTTAGAGCACCTGACTCATAATCAGGGGGTCCCTGGATCATGCCCAGGTGGGACCACAAGACAGTAAAGGCTTTCAGCGGATTGACGCGGAAAGCCTTTTTTCATTTGATACATGTTTTGATCCATGTTTTTGAAATTTTGGGAAAAGATAATTTTACCGGGTTTGTAAGCATGCCAACTTCACTCATCTTAACAAGCAGATATAAATCCAAAATTGAATTGATGTAAATCTCCATTGTTGGAACATATTGAATCTTCGTTAATCAAACATATATGGTGTTGATAAGTATCAGAAATGGCAGCTTCGGACATTTCACAAATATCTTCATGCTACTCACAAATATCAGCCTTGTTGTTTTAATGATTGAGAATCGAAAGTAAAATTGTGAATATTACTGACTACAAGAAAACAAGAGATTATTCTATCTTTGTACAATAAGCATCAGATTAACCTATACCTAATTATTTATGAAACATATATTTGTAGCCCTTCTGTGTGTATTAGCCAGCCATATTGTAGCAGCCCAAAATGCCCTGCCGGCAGCTAATGGTTATATTGGAATTGGAACTTCCACTCCTGCGAGCCGTCTTCATGTATTGGATAACAATCGAAATTATTATGCAGACAGGGGGATTCCTGGACAAACAGATGATAATGTAACGGAGAATTATATCCTGCTCCATGTGATATATACAGGTACTCTTTTGCCAGCAGATTATCATGTAATGGGACGTTTCAGTGCTATAAGGGGCAGTCAGGGTGCATCAAACCGGAAATGGATCGTTGATGTGAACACAGCTACTGCGTACACTCAAAATATCGGTAACCTGGTATCTTTTGGTGATCGTGCTACATTGGTGACACTAACATACAATTCGATTCAATATCTGGCAGTTTCCATTCCCCAAGCGTCAACGCTTCTCAATTTCTCCTTTACAGGATATGCCCAGAATGATGCTTTAAAGCTGGTGAAAGGCAATGAGGTCACTGGTGTAAAGATCTTCAATGCCACAGAAGAAGTGGGAATCCAGGGCGCTGTAGTGATAAAAAATGCAGCAACATCTAATCGCCTGATCCTCTTAGGCAGTGACACTGCTTATTCTAATCTAATGGCGATTGTTCATTCAGGGATGAGCAACACTCAATTGTATATCGGAAATACTACTCCCAACTTTCAGGTAATTTCGCAACGTAATTCCAATATCATCGAAAGCTATAGAGACCTTCATATCGGGGCGGCTAATATTGGCAGCAAAATTATCTTCGAAAATGGAAGAACCGGCACCACAATAGGATCTTCTATGGTAATTGCTGGGAATAAAAATGTAGGTATTGGCGTGGATAATCCAACATATAAACTTACGGTGAATGGAGCTATCGGCGCAAGAAGTGTAAAGGTGACGCAGGAAACATGGGCCGATTATGTGTTTCATTCGGATTATATTCTCCCTAAACTTCCTGAGTTGGAGCAGTTTATCAAAGAAAATAAACATCTTCCGGGCATACCTTCTGAAAAAGAGGTGATCAAAACAGGAATAGATTTAGGGGAAATAAATAAACTATACCTGCAAAAAATAGAGGAATTAACCTTGTATATAATTGACTTGCAGAAACAGGTAGATGTGTTGAAGAGCAATACGGAGAAACTGATGAAAGAGAAAAACACTAAATAATTCTAAGGCATTCAATCGTTACCTCTCATAGAAAAGAAAAACAGTGGTAAATCGGGCCGGTGGAGGGAGGTTTTACAGGTAGCCAGGAGGTTTATAGAACAGGGTC
>NZ_DATCVJ010000998.1:0-1987 GCF_036566945.1 Chitinophaga sp.
CGTTTCTTCCGGCTTTTGGTACTTAACAGCATTAGAAATCAGATTGTTTAAAATAACACTAATCCTGAAAGTGTCTCCTCTGAAATCTACCGCCTGCTCTATCTGGGTTTGAAAACGAATATCTGTATTCTGTGGCTTGAAAGCAGTGATGCAGTCATTCAGCAGATTCCGGAAATCAATTTTTTCATACTCCACTTCCAGCCGGGAATTGCGGTAATACTCGATGATCTTTTGTATAAAATCATCCAGCTTTAACACGCAGGTTTCTACCATGTTCACATACCCATTAGGATCAACCACCGAATTATCGAGCCTGGATAGGTTAATGATCCCCAACACAGACATCAGCGGAGAACGCAGATCATGAGAGGTAGAGTAGATAAAACGGTTTAACTCATCATTCGTTTTTTCCAGCTCCTCTATCTTTTCCCGCAGTTGTTTCCGCGTACGGTATATCTCATAGGCGTTGTTAATCGTTTTGTGCAGCTCATGTTCATCCCATGGCTTTTTGATATAGGAATAGATATGACCTTTATTAATGGCATCAATAATATCCTCTACATCCGTATAACCGGTTAGTAAAATACGCATCGGATCAGGGAGCGTATCTTTAATTTCATTGAAAAATTCCACACCGGTAGATACAGGCATCTTCTGATCGGCGATAATAATATGCACCATGATCTCCTTCAGCAGCAACTTCCCTTCCTGCGCAGAAGTAGCCGTGTAAATTTCATAACTCCTGCGAAATGCCGCTTTGAATGCGTTTAGGTTATGAATTTCATCATCGATGTATAATATTCTTATGCGGTTTTCTCTCATCAAAGGACCTTATGGTTAATTACGATAAATGATTTGTTATGTCGAGTGGTAAATATATAATAAATTCTGCTCCTTCTCCGGGCGCTGAGTTGACTATAATTTTACCCTTATGCTTTTCTATAATACTGAATACAATAGATAATCCCAGCCCCGTACCTTCTCCTACATCCTTGGTAGTGAAGAACGGATCAAAGATTTTCTCCCGTACTGCTTCAGACATACCAATACCGGTATCTTTAATAGTTATAACAATAAAAGCACCTTCCAGTTCTGTTTTTATAGAAATGAATTCGTTGTGATGCTCTTTCTTTGTTTTGATCGCATTCAGGGCATTGGAAAAGATGTTCATAAACACCTGGTTTATTTTCCCTGCATAACACTCTACCTTCGGTAAACTGGCGTATTCTTTTATAATGTTTACATAAGGAGGAATACCATTACGCAACAATACCAGCGTAGAATCCAGTCCCTCATGTATATCAATGGATTTCACTTCACTTTCATCCAGCCGGCTGAAAGTGCGTAACCCCTTCACAATTTCCGCGGTGCGGGCAGCGCCATCCTCAATACCTTTAATGAGAGAAGAAATTTCCTCATGTATATAATCAATATCAATTTCTTTTTTGAACAGCTCAATATCCGCCAGCGCTTTGGGTACATCAGTGCTGCCTTGTAACTCATCATAGCGGTTCAGCAACTCCTTCAGATCTGCGATATCCAGTTTTAATGGTTTGATATTGGAAGTCACAAAGTTGATCGGATTATTGATTTCATGGGCAATACCGGCTGTGAGCTGACCCAGCGATGCCATTTTCTCTTTCTCTACCAGCCTGGTTTGCGTATCCTTCAGGTTATTCAACGCAGTATTCAATTCGAGGTTAGTGGCCTGCAGATCTTCCGTTCTGTCTTTCACTTTGCTTTCCAAGATAATATTTTGTTCTCTTACCAGTCTTTCATTCTCCTGCGAAATAGCCAGTGCCATTTGCTGAGAGGCTTCTTTTTCTGCCTTGAATACGTTGATCTTATGCGCCAGCGCAAACGACAGCAACAGTACTTCCAGCGCAGATCCTATCTGCAGTGCATAGTACTTGAAATTGTTGTAAGGCAGCATATTGAAATTGCGCAATACAAATACGAAGATGCTGATGAGGAATATTGACCAGGC
>NZ_DATCVJ010000999.1:0-3638 GCF_036566945.1 Chitinophaga sp.
TCGGGACGCGCAGGCTGGAGTTATATATATCGGACGGTAAGAAGACCGCCTATCCATTCCCATACAATAACGCAGAAGAATGGTCCACTGGCCATGCGGCCATCACTGGCGACGGCAATACCCTGTATTTTGTATCAGACAGGCCAGGTGGGCAAGGTGGCGCGGATATCTGGTTTTGCCTTCGCGATTCATCCGGCGGGTGGCAGTCACCCAGGAACTGCGGTGCAGTGATCAATACGCCCGACGATGAATTGTTCCCCGTTGTTGGGCGGGATGGCAATTTGTACATCGCCAGCAGGGGACATACAGGCATAGGCGGATTGGACATATTCAGTGTAACCGGCGCCAGGGATCAGTGGGACGAACCAGTGAATATGAGGCCTCCGATAAATTCCAGTTACGATGATTTTTATTTTGTGCCTGCAGATTCGGTCAATGGCTACCTGGCTTCCAACAGGCCAGGCGGGAAAGGCAGCGACGATATTTATGTTTTTGTCCGCCAGGCGTCTCCCGTTGAACCGCCTTCAGCGATCATTCCCCCGCCAAACCCACCCAGGCCCGGAATACCCCAACCTGGTGAGGTATTTACTTTGACTAACTTGTACTATGACTTCGATAAGAGTTATATCAGATCCCCCGACGCCACAGCGGTACTTGATTCCCTGGCATTGGTGCTTATAAGGTATCCTGAGATAAAGATAGAGTTGAGTGCCCATACCGACAGCCGGGGGAGCGACACTTACAACATGAGCCTCTCCCGTAAAAGGGCGGATAAAGCTGTACAATATCTTGTGACAAAAGGAATTTCCAACGAAAGGATGACTGCCCATGGATATGGGGAATCAAGACTGGTGAATCATTGTTCAAATGGAGTAAAATGCACGGAAGCGGATCATCAGGCAAACCGGAGAACAGAGATTACAGTGACCAGGGAAAAGGGAGAACGCTGATAAAGAGAATTTCATTTAAATCGACTGGTCATTTAAGGCCACAATGGGAACTGCGTTCACCAGGAGAGGTGAACGACATGGAATAAGCTACAGTATAGATATTTATTTCAGTGAGATGCTACAACAACAACCGTCATTACTTACCACCCAGTTGTTCCGCCAAACCGACCAATAATCCGTCTTTTGCCCGAATGTAACAAAGCCGATAGGAGTCCTCGTATTGAACCACTTCGCCAACAAGTTGAGCGCCATGTTTGAGAAGTCTCGATACCAGGTCGTCAATATCTTCAACGGTGAACATCGCGCGCAGATAACCGAGGGCGTTCACAGGAGCATTTCTGTGATCGGAGATCACAGGTGGGGTTAGAAATCGTGAAAGCTCGAGCCGACTGTGGCCATCCGGGGTAATCATCATGGCAACCTCTACGTCCTGATTGCCTAGTCCTGTAACGCGACCAGCCCATTCTCCCTGGATCGAGGCCCGTCCTTCCAGCTTCAGGCCTATTTCTGTGAAAAAAGTGATGGCCTCATCGAGGGATTCTACAACGATTCCTACGTTGTCCATTCGCAGTAATTTATTTTTTGCCATGGTGTTGTTTATTAATAATAGTCCTAGTTACTGATTAAACTTCACAAGCAGCTTTTTACTAAGTTACAAATAACCTGCAAAATTGAATATTACGTAATTAGCCCCTCATATTGTCGGAGTTGCACCCCATCTGTGTATCTGGTCTGTCTTAAATTTGGTAAATCATTAAACAAATAACAATAAAATGAGAAAGATCAGAATTTTCGAACATGTCTCCCTTGATGGTGTTATCGAGCACGATAAAAATTACACATACGGCGGATGGACCGCACCCTATCGTACCCCTGCCGGGATGGCTATGCTTCTTGAGTCATACGGTACAGACTTTGACCTGCTGCTGGGTCGTAAGACCTACGATGAGTTTATAGGATACTGGCCCAATGCCGGAGACTTTCCGATGGCCAACGGAATAAACGCCGCAACGAAATATGTAGTCACGCACAGGCCTGAGAGTCTTGAATGGGGACCAGTAAAGGGCCTGGGCGAGGATATGACAGAAGAGCTTCGCCACCTCAAATCGACAGACGGACCTGATCTGGTTATTGCCGGAAGTATATCACTCACCTCTGTGCTGCTCGATGCCGGATTGATAGATGAGGTTATTCTGATCGTATACCCGGTATTATTGGGTAAGGGCAAACGCCTTCTGTCTGATAGCTTTGACGCCCGGCAACTCGAGTTTGTGAGCACGGCAACCACACCAACAGGAGTGCTGCTCAATACTTACCGCCATCTCGGACCGTTGAAAAACTGATTTTCCCATTGGGGTAACAAATAAATACATGAAGGCTTTCCATAACCAATATGGGACAGCCTTTTGTGGTTGGAATTGTAATAATAATAATTACTTTTGTGATTGATAAATTCGTTGCTGCTTTACCGTTAGCTCAGATCCGATAAATATATGAGGCCTGTTTGCGCAAAACTGATAAAGAGGAGAAATGACCCATCTGTAGCGTCTGTCCGAAGACTAAAGACCAAAGATAATGTTTTGTTAACACCGCGTTCATATTCTATAAATACTCATTAGATAATTTCGCTGGCTGAATTTAAAACCATCTAAATCGATGAAGCGCTCCATCTGTCTTTTTTTCATTACGTTAGGTATGCTAATGTGTTCCGAAGTATTTGCACAATCCACCCTGGCTGATCTGAATGGTCAGGTCAAAGGGAAGGATGGCACAATGATTCCCGGTGCATCCATTACAGTGAGAAATGAATCAACTGGTTTTACCAACAGAACCCAGTCAAATACCAAAGGTTTATACACCTTTAAGCAATTGCCACTTGGCGGTCCTTACACGATTACGGTGTCGGCAATGGGGTTTGGTTCTCAGAAAAAGCAGGACTATAATCTTAATCAGGGCGATGCTCTCCAGGTAAACTTTGATCTGGAGCCATCTGTTTCAAATCTTGATGCCGTTACCATTGTATCTACTTCCAACAAGAAGGCAATTGTGAATGCAGGTGCTGCTACCACTATTACCCCCACCGACATGAACAGGTTGCCCGTTAACGGAAGAAACTTCTCTAACCTGGCAGCACTGTCACCGCTTACCGGTAATGGTAATAGTATCAGCGGTCAGCTGGGATCTGGTACTAACTATACTATTGATGGTATGACTGCCAAGAACCCTACTTCTGCCGGTCCCACCACCTCCAGAAGTGGTGCCCCTTATTCTATCTCTATTGAAGCGGTTCGTGAGTTTAAAGTTGTTACAAACCAGTACGACGTTACACTCGGAAGATCAGGTGGCGGTACCGTAAGTGCTGTTACCAAATCCGGTACCAATACGGTTTCCGGTTCTGTATTCGGCTTTGGTCGTGCTAACTGGTTATCCAGCCCTTATGATATCCGCGGTAATAAAAGAAATAACGACTATTCCACTTATCAGTTCGGGGGATCTATTGGCGGCCCAATCATCAAAGATAAACTGCACTACTTCTTTGCATGGGATCATCAAACAGATAACCGTTCCCTGGTCATTGCAGACATACAATCCAATTCGGATGAACTGGTGTATAACATTACCAGGAATGTACTGGATACCTTTGTGAATATTGCCAGAACAAAGTATGGTGTTTCCAACCATGCGCAA